>NZ_WPCB01000058.1:0-20987 GCF_009741785.1 Haloarcula sp. CBA1122 | reverse complement strand
CCGTGGCTGGGGCCGTGGACTCCGTCCCGACGTTCCCGGTGGTCGGCCCGCCCGGAATCGACCCCGACGCGGCCACGCTGTACCCGGGGTGGCGGTACGGCGACACGGCCGACCTCCCATGGCTCTGTTCCCAGTTCGGCGTCGGCGACGTCGTCGCCGGCTTCGGGGCCGGCGCGCTCGGGACGGCCGACCCGGTGGATACCCCGGGGTTCGACCGCGCCCGGCACGACCGCCACATCGACGACGGGGTGGCTGGGTCACAGGCGTACCAGGCTGACGTCGTCCGCGAGGTGGCCGAGGGATTGCGCCAGCGCCGCGCACCGGTCGTCGTCCTCGACAGCCTCCGGGACGTCGGCGACGCGGGCATGGGTGTACTCGCCGCTGACGGGAGCGAAAAGACGGCACACGACGTGCTCGCCGACAGCTACGAGCCCACACAGGTCGTCCTCTCCGCACCCAGTCCCGGAGAGCGGGACGTCGTCGTCCTCCACGACAGGCCGGAGAGCACGAACCTCACCGTCGAGTGGGACTGCAACGGCGAGCGCGAGCAGGCCGAACACACTGTCGGTCCTTTCGCCCGCGTCCCCGTCGACACGCTCACGCTGTCGGCCGGCGACGAAGTGACACTCGCCGTCACCGACGGGCAGCGGGTCGTCAAAAACGAATACACCATTAGCCAGTAATATATGTCCGTGATATACAAGGGTAATCCGGTGAGGTTAGGACCGGTTCACCCGCCGAATTGGGGAGTGTGAGACGTTGACGCGGTATTCAATGCACCGGAATGTTTAAACAATATCCACCTCTATTTGTAGACACCAGAACGCTTCCGCGTTCAGGCAGTATCGCTTTCAGCCCAACATGAGAGGGAACCCTTGTTATTGGTGTCAGCCCCTCAGTAGTGGGCCGACTGTCTGTGCTGAAGCGGTGATGGCATAGAGGATTCAACAATGGCAGACTCGATAGACGAATCAAAGAACGTTACAGTAACCGAAGAGGATCTCGAAAACAAATCGAAAGGCGAGCTTATCAAACTCGCCGGCCAGCTCCGCGACCGACGGAACGAGCTGAACCAGATGGCGTCCGAGCGGGCCTCCGCCCGTGACGACCTGAACGCGAAGACTCGCGAGAAGGTCGACGAGGCCCAGGAACACCGCGAGAAGCGCGACGAGCTCAACGAGCAGGTTCAGGAGCACAAGGACCAGCGCAACGAGCTCAATGCGGAAGCAAACGAGCTGTTCGACAAGGTCGACAACCTGAAAAACGACCTCGAACTCGACGAGGGCACGTCGGTCGAACAACTCAAAGAGGAGATCGAAGACCTCGAGTTCAAGCAACAGACCGAAGTGCTCTCCTCGGAGGACGAGAAGGAGCTCATCGAGAAGATCGAGACCAAGCGCGAGAAGCTCCAGGAGAAACAGGAGAAGCTCGACCAGGGCGGCGACCTCGAAGAGCTCAAAGAGGAAGCGGAAGAGGTCCGCTCGGAAGCCTCAAAGCACCACCAGAAGGTCACGGAACTGGCCGACGAGGCCCAGAAGCACCACAACGAGATGATCGAGGCCTACCGCGAGGCCGACGAGATCCGTGACGAGGCCGACGAGAAGCACGAGGAGTTCGTCGAAGCGCAGGAAGCGGCCGACCAGCACCACGAAGACTTCGTCCGCGTCCAGAAGCGCCTGCGCGAACTCGACAAGAAGGAAGAGGAGCAGGAGCGCTCCCAGCGCGAGGAGAAGCAGGAAGCCGCGCGCGAGGAAGCCGAGGAGATTTATCAGAAGTTCAAGGAGGGCGAGACCCTCGACACCGAGGACCTGATGAAGCTCCAGAAGGCCGGCAAGCTGTAAGTCTGTAGGATTTTCTCTCTGTTTTCACCGATTGTAGATGCATCACTCACTCGGCCTGCTCCAGCTCGGCGCGCTCTCGCTCGTCCCGACAGCTCTCGGTGGAGTCCTGTTCGGCCTCGCACTCGCCGCGCCACCGGGTCCGATGAACGCCGTCATTGCTGAGGAGAGCGCACTGCGGGGCTGGCGGGCCGGCTTTTTCGCCGGCCTCGGCGCGATGACCGCTGACGCCTGTTTCCTCGTGCTCGCCGTGCTCGGCGCTGCGACAGTCATCACCGAGACGCCAGGCGTTCGGCGCGTGATGGTCGGGGCCGGCGGGCTCCTGATGCTCTGGTTCGCCTACGGTGCAGTCAAAGAAGCGAATACAACAGTTACCGAGGGGGACTCGTCGGTCACGTCTGGGGACAGTCGCGGCTTTCGCAAGGCACTCGTGCTGGCGCTGACCAACCCCTATCAGGTCGCCTTCTGGCTCACCGTCGGCGTCGGCCTCCTCGAACCCGGTGTGGTCGACGTGGCGTCGTACGTGCCTGCGGTCGGGACTGATGCGCTAACCGTCCAGACCGGACATCCGGTGCTGCTGGGTGGGTTTTTCGGCGGTATCGGCCTCTGGATCACGGGGTTTCCGGCGGCGATTGTCGCCGCGAGAACGCGTATCGAGCGGCTCGCACCGCTAATCGCGTGGGTCAGCGCTGCTGTTCTCGCCGGGACCGGCGTCCTGTTCCTGCTGCGAGCGCTATGAGTCGCCCATCCCGGTCGCCACGTCATCGAGGTCGTCTTCGACGGCCATTTCGGCGACCTCCATCGTCAGCCACTCCTGGAACCAGCGGGTCCGCTTGAGCCGCTGGTGGACGATGGACTCAGCGGTGTCGCTCTGAACACGCTCGCGGGCATCCTCGCCGCGCTCGATGACCCGGTCGACCATCTCGGCCGCGTCCATGTGCGTCCGGGACTCATAGCCCATCCGCAACAGCATCAGGGCGGTCCCGTTCGCGCCCACCTTATCCAGAATGTCCGCCTCGATGAGACACTGTACTTCCAGGGGTAGGTCGTCCAGCGGCCCCTGATACGAGTGGGCATCGACGGCGGAGCAGACCTGTTCGATAAACGATTCGGGGTAGTCACCGTGTGCCTTCAGGTACTCGCGTGCGATCCGAGCGCCGGCTTCCGCGTGGAGGTCCTGCTCGGCTTCCAGTTTCGCGATGTCGTGAAACAACGCTGCCACGCGAGTCACGTCCACGTTCGCCCCTTCCTTGCGGGCGATTTTTGTCGCGATGTCGACGACGTTGAGGATGTGGTTGAAGCGGTATTCCGCGGAGTGCCACGGGTACCAGCGCATGCGGCCGCCCTCTTCTTCGTTTTCGACGCTCGCCGCGAGGTAGTCGTGGACGAACTCCTTCATATCCTCGAACGCGTCGGCTGAGACAGGTGACTCCCTAATCTCGACGCCCACAGCACCACCTCCGGAGACGGATTTCGATAGTCATCTTACACATATAGACGTACGTTCGACTCTTTAGCGTTACGACAGGGAGAACGGCTGCCACACCCGGTATTTCTGTCTGCAAACAGCGTCACAGAACCGGCCTTCGGAGCGGTTGTCCGGACGCCGGACAGCCACCATCCCTGGCCCCGACTCCGTGTCGAGTTGGGTCGCTGTCGGGTGACTGCCGACGACTGGTTCTCAACGGCTGAGAACATTAGTCCGGCTTTTTACAGCTAATAGATAAATCAGTACATATGCCTCTCCAGCCACTCCACACGCCCGTCGGCGATGTGTCGATCGTTACCCACGCGATAAACGAACACGCAGTGACTGACGTACTCGTCGGCGTCGGTATCGCCCTGTGTCTGTTCGGACTGTACTACAAGCTGATACTGGTCCCGGCGAACAGGCAGGAATCGTCACAGCGCTCGGGAGACCAGTCGCCCCCGTAATTACAGGTAGGCGGCGTCCCAGCGCATCGGCTTGCGAACGTTCCCGCAGTTGTCACATTCGATGCGCCCCATCGAGTCCATCGCGTTCGCCAGCGTCTCGCAGTTACTGCAGTAGTAGCCGTAGCGGTCGCTGCCCTCCTCTGTGACGTGGACCACATGGAACGGCGCCATCGACCCTGACTCGTGGTTGTTGTGGTCGACGTAGACCGTCCGACCGTCGTCAGTTACGGGTTCGCGACCGAGTTCGTCGGCGTCGGTGTAGAGGTTCTCGACGTAGGTTCGTCCGGCGATGTCGACTTCACCCGTGCCGGCGCGTTCGAAGCCGCGGTCCTCGTAGAAGCTGTTGCCCTCGACGTTGTCGGCCAGCACGCGCCCCTGGAGTGTCTCGGCACCCCGGTCATGGAGTTCCCCGTGGGTCTCGTCGAACAACGCTGACCCAATCCCCTCGCCGCGGTATGCCGGGTCGACGTGCAGCCAGAGAATCGTCCCGATACTGTCGCCCGACAGGACGCTCTCGGAGAGGCCGACCACCTGCCCGTCCTGCTCACCGACGAGAATCAACCGATTACTATCGTCGTCCAGCACTTCCTCGATGCGCGCTTCGTCGTACCACTCCTCGATAGCGCTCGTAATCGCCTTCGGCCCCAGCGAATACGACGCCTCTAGTGAGCGACGCGCCACGTCACGGATAGCCGGCCGATCCGACGGCACTGCCTCCCTGATTTTCATATGACACTAGTTGGCACGGAACATCATAAATCTACAGTTCAGTGTCAGAATTTGTGACACCCGTTGGGCTATTCATGCGAGGACACCGCGAATTGTGACCTCGACCGGCCTGTAGCTATCCTGTCCACTCGCTTGCGCGTCGGACAGGAATGCGGGCGCTGTTCGTGCTCATGTCGTAGGGTACTTCGGGCGGATTCGAACCGCGGTCGCTCCGCGTTGCTCCACTCCCTGCTTTGAATCCGCTGAACATATTTGTCGCTCGCGGTGTTGCTCGCGACAAAAGTAGTCCCGGGCGGATTCGAACCGCCGTCAAGGGCTCCAAAGGCCCTTATGATTGGCCACTACACCACGGGACTTCGCTTCGCTCGTCCCGCGTACCTCGCAGAACCGTCCGGTTCTGCTCACCGCCACGGGACTGCGCTCGCTGTGAGCAAGCTAACCGTATTCGGTGTAATCGACGGAACGCACTTGAACGCTTCGAGAGCGGGCGGTCAGTCGCTGGTGACTTCGGCCTCGACTTCGAGCAGGCCACAGACGTCACCCTCGGGGTCGAAACAGTCCGGACACTGCGGTTCGCGGTCGATAATCGTATCGAGGCGATCAGCGACCGTTTCGTCGATGACGCCCTCCAGTTGTTTTGCCTCGGCCTGGAACTCCTCGACCTCTAGCACTTCGATGAGGAACCGCTCGATGATGCAGTAGTTCTGGAGCGCCTCGCGAGCCTGTGCGATGCCGTCGTCGGTGAGGTCGACGCCCTTGTACTTCTCGTGGTTCAGCAGCCCTCGGTTTTCGAGTTTGCCGATCATCTCGTTGGCGCTGGCCGGACTGACATCGAGCATGTCGGCCACGTCGCCGGTGGATGCCGGACCGTCTTCTTGCTGTTGCGTGAGATAGATCGCTTTCAGATACTGGGCCTGCGTGTTCATTGATAGTCCTCCATCAGGTCGGTCACGTCTTCGACACCCTCTGCTTCGTCCTCGCGGATATCCGACAGCACGGCAAGCAGCCGCTCGCGGTCGATGGTGAATGTCACGTCGGACGCCTCGATGGCTTCGATGAGGTCGTCGTAGAACTTGTACGCCGTCTCCTCGTTACAGAGTTGGTCGTACAGCACGCCGTCGAAGTCCTTGTCGGCTTCGTACTGGGCCTCGACTAGCATCTCGATTTCCTCGAAGGGGACGGTGTCCGCTTCGAGGTCGTCGATGAGCGCCTCCAGTTGCCGGCGGTGCTCGGCCGACTCCGTCTCGGCGTGCGCGAGGAGGTCGAGCACCGCCTGTTCGTGCTCTCCGCTCGTTTCCTCGGCATGCTTGGCCGACCGTGCCTCGACGACCTCTTCGAGGACGATACCGATCTGTAGCAACCGGGCGAGCTGATGGTCGGATGCGACCGGCTGTGTAAGACTCACGGCAACACCCCCACTCGGCACTGTGCTGCAGTCATACACGTAGTTCGGGGAGGCCCGGACTTAAGCGGTTCCCTGTCGTCGAGCCCGCGTTTCGCTCCGGTAGGGGACGTTCTCAATCTCCGCCTGCCGAGCACTCGTATCAGGCGGACCGCCACGATACCGGCGCGAATGAAATGAGCGTAGACGACATCAAGCAACGCTCTGATGAGCCCGCGTTTACAGCCCTACGGGCTATTCACGAAGACGCCGCGGGAACAGAGTTCCCGCGAGCCTGTGCTCGCGTTACTCGTGCAGACACCGGGTGAGCAAAGCTCTCCCGAGACTTCGTTCGTAGCCTACCGGCTACTCACGAAGACGCTCGTAAATCAGCTGGTCGAGGTCCTCGCGGAGTTCGTCGACCTGCACTTCTTCGAGCACGGGGACGTAGAACCCTTCGACGAGCATGTTCTTCGCTCGCTCAGGGTCGACACCGCGGGAGGTCATGTAGAACATGTCCTCTTCGTCGACCTGCCCGACCGTCGCGGAGTGGGAGGCCTCGGTGTCGTGGTTGTTGATGATGAGCTTCGGCGACGCGTCGGCCTCGGAGTCGTCAGAGAGCATGAGCGTGTTCTCACGCTGGTACGACGACGTGTCCCAGGCCTCGCGACCGACGTCCTGAACGCCCTCGTACACCGAACGGGCGTCGTCGTCGAGGACGCCGCGGGTGACGAGGTCGGCGATGGTGTGTTCGGCCTCGTGCCAGACACGCGACGCGATGTCGAAGTGCTGGTCCTCGTGGCCGAAGAAGGCCCCGAGAATCTGGGACTCCGAGGAGTCGCCGAGCAGTCGGGTCTCGACGTTGGACTTGGTCAGGCGGGAGCCGATGTTGCCGTCGATCCAGTTGACCGTGGCGTAGGTGTCGGCGTGGCCGCGCTTGACCTGGAAGTTGTAGGTCTCTTCCGAGAGGTTCTGGAGCGCGCCGTACTGGACGTAGGCGTTCTCCTCGGCGACGACCTCGACGATACCGGAGTAGTACTGGTCAGCGTCGGTCGTCTCGCCCGTCTGCTGGCGCTCCAGAATCGTGACCGAGGAGGACTCCTCGGCGAGGACGAGCGTGTAGTTGAACAGCGACTGGCTGTTCATCGTTGTCCGGATCTTCACGTCCTCGGCGTCGACGCCCTCGGGGACGTAGACGACTGTCCCGGCCGAGAACAGGGCCGTCGACAGCGCAGTGAGGTAGTCCCGCTGCGGGTCGACAACGCTGCCGAAGTGTTCCTTGACGAGGTCCGCGTGCTCGTCGAGCGCCTCGCTCCAGGACAGCACTTCGACGCCCTCTGCGTCGACGCGGTCCTTGTCCTGGGCGTAGTCGAGCGGGTCGACCAGCGACTCATATTCGAGCGCGTCGAGGTTCGTCCAGGTGCGACCCGGCGTCCGGATGACGTCCGGCATGTCGAGCTCTTCGAGCGCTGCGAGCGCGTCCTTTCGCGTCTTGAGCAGCCACTCGGGCTCGCCGAGGTCGTCTGAAATCTGTTCCACCTGGGTCTCTGTGAGATTGGCGTGTACCTGCGTACTCATGGTTATCCGAGCGACCCCTCCATCTCAAGCTCAATGAGGCGGTTCAGCTCAACGGCGTACTCAATCGGCAGTTCCTCCGTGATCGGCTCGATGAAGCCGGCGACGATCATCTGCTTCGCGTCGTCGTCGTCCAGTCCGCGGGACTGGAGGTAGAAGACGTCCTCGTCGCCGATCTTGCCGACGGTCGCCTCGTGGGCGACGTCGACTTTGGACTCCTTGATCTCCATGTACGGCATCGTGTCCGACGTGGACTCGTTGTCGAACATCAGGGCGTCACACTCGACGGAGGTCGAGGAGTCCTCGGCTCCGTCGGCGATGTGGACGAGGCCACGGTAGTTCGTGCGGCCGCCGTCCTTGCTGATGGACTTGGACTCGATGGTGGATTTCGTATCAGGCGCGTTGTGGTAGACCTTCGCGCCCGTGTCGATGTCCTGGCCCTCGCCGGCGAAGGCGATGGTGATGTGGTTGTCCGTCGCGCCGGGACCCTTGAGAACGGTGGAGGGGTACAGCATCGTGGCCTTCGAGCCCATGCTGCCCGAGACCCACTCCATCGTGCCGTCGGCCTCGCAGATGGCGCGCTTGGTGTTGAGGTTGTACGTGTTCTTCGACCAGTTCTGCACCGTCGAGTACTGGACGTGCGCGTTCTCCTTGACGAACACTTCGACGCCGCCGGAGTGGAGGTTGAACTCGGAGTACTTCGGGGCGGAACAGCCCTCGATGTAGTGGACCTCGGAGTTCTCCTCGGCGATGATGAGCGTGTGCTCGAACTGGCCCATGCCGTCGGAGTTCATGCGGAAGTACGCCTGCACGGGCATGTCGACCGTGGTGTCCTCGGGGACGTAGACGAACGACCCGCCGGACCAGATAGCGCCGTGTAGCGCCGCGAACTTGTTGTCGCTCGGCGGCACGGCCTTGGTCATGAAGTACTCTTTGAGGATGTCTTCGTGCTCCTGGACGGCCTTGTCCATGTCACAGAAGATGACGCCCTTGTCCTCCCAGCGCTCCTGCATGTTCTGGTAGACGATCTCGGACTCGTACTGCGCGCCGACGCCCGAGAGGGCGTTCTTCTCGGCTTCCGGGATGCCCAGTTTGTCGAAGGTGTCCTGAATCTCTTCGGGGAGATCGTTCCAGTCGTCGACGCCGCCGCGTGTCTCGATGTCGGGGCGAATGTACGGGACGATCTCGTCGACGTCGACCTCGGAGAGGTCGGGTGCGCCCGGCCAGCCGGTCGGCATCGGCATTTCCTGGTACTGCTCGAGTGCGCGAAGGCGGCGTTCGAGCATCCATTCGGGCTCGTCCTTGTCTTCGGAGATGACCCGGATGGTCTCCTCCGTGAGGCCCTTCTCGGCTTCGAAGGCGGACTTCTCCTCTTTCTTGAACTCGAAGCGCTTCTCGGTGTCGGTCTCTTTGAGGTGGTCTTGATCTGAACTCATAGTGTGTGTAATGTTATCGCTGTGTACGGAAGGGCGTTACGCGGCCTCGTAGGCTTCCTCTCGGACCCAGTCGTACCCTTCGTCTTCGAGCTTTTCGGCGAGTTCGGCACCGCCGGAGGTGGCGATCTGGCCGTCGAGCATTACGTGGACGTGGTCGGGTTCGACGTAGTCGAGGATGCGCTGGTAGTGGGTGATCTGGAGGATGCCCGCGCCCTGCTCGTCACGGAGCGCGTTGATGCCGTTGGAGACGTCCTGCAGTCGGTCGATGTCCAGCCCGGAGTCGATCTCGTCGAGCACGGCAACGGAGGGCTCGAGGATTGCGGCCTGAAGGACTTCGTTTTGCTTCTTCTCGCCGCCCGAGAAGCCAGCGTTGAGATACCGGGACGCGAACTTCTCGTCCATGTCCAGCTGCTCCATCTTCTCCTGGAGGATCTCCTGGAACTCGGCGACGCCGATTTCGCCCTCTTCGACGTTGCCTTCCATCGGGGAGGTGTCGTAGCCGGCGGCGTCCTCGTTGGTGTCGCCGCCCTCTGCGTCGGCTTCCGCTTCTTCGTCGTCATCCTCGAAGAGTTCCTCGCGCTCTTCGAGCTTGGCGTTGAGCGCGGTGCGGAGGAAGTTCACCATCGTGACGCCCTCGATCTCGGCCGGGTACTGGAAGCCGAGGAAGATGCCGAGCGCGGCGCGCTCGTTCGGTTCGAGGTCGAGCAGGTTCCAGGTGCGGAGGTCCTCCGGGATTGCCTCGTCACCGAACTCGTTCTCGTCGAGGTGGATGAGCACTTCCCCGTCGGTTACCTCGTAGGCGGGGTGGCCGGCGATGATCTTCGCCGTCGTCGACTTCCCCGAGCCGTTGGGACCCATCAGCGCGTGGATCTCACCGGACTCGACTTCGAGGTCGACACCGCGGAGAATCGTCTCACCGTCCTCTTCTGCGACTTCTGCGTGGAGATTGTTGATTTCGAGTTTAGCCATAGGTATCTCTTAGGTCAACCGAAAGAAGGTACGTTTCACCCATGAAGCTTTCGCATTGCTGTGAACTCAACTTCTTCATATGGAAACAATATTTCTCGTAGCGGTAATCGCCCGTATTCTGTGGGTTACATGAAGCTCCCGAGTCCCGTCTGTTCCTGACCGGACTTGACCTCCTCCCAAGAGATATCCATGGCTTCCAGAATCCGAGCAATCGGGCCTTTCAGCGTCTTATCGAGCATCTTGTCCCAGTCGATTTCGAACTCCTCGGGAATCTGGTCCGCGTACTCGAAGCAGATCACGTCGGGGTCCCGTCGGAACTCGCCGTACAGCGGGTCCCGCTGGGGGTCCAGCCCCTCCTCGTCCTCGATTCGCTGGAAGAAATCCGAGTGGACTCGGTCGAGATACAGCCGCTTTGGCTTCGACCCGCTCTGGAAATTCGTCCCCAGCAGGAGGTTGGCGTACTTCGCGCCCCGGACCTGTGCGGTGTCGGTGTCGTAGTTGTCGAGTTTCTTCCCGATGCCGCCGGGAATGCCCACGTCGTCGTAGTTGACGTTGCCGTCCTGATAATCCTCGATAACATCGCTGACATACTGCTTGATGGACTCGGCATCCTCACCGCGGACGATGCGGTCGATGACCTCTTTCTGGACCCGTTTGGTGATGGGGGCGATATCCGAGCGCTGGTACTCGAAGCCCGTGATGTCGATGTCGTCGACGTGCTTGCCCTCCTTCCAGACGATGTTGCCCGCGTAGCGCTTCTTTTTCCCCGCCTGGAAGAACCGCCGGTAGAGCTTCTCGAACTCGATCTCGAAGCGGTGGAACTCGGCGTTGAGCTGCTCCATCGCGAACTCGTCGTAAGAGGCGTTGATCGTCTCCTCCAGCTCGAACCCTTTCTGAATGGTCGTGGCGATGAGTTCGAGTTCGTCGTCACCCATTTCGGGGTGCTTCTCGCGCATCTCGTCGGTGATTTCGACGTCGCCTTCTACGTCGTTGGGACCCACATCGCCAAGCTGGAGCATGACGGAGTCGGTGTCGCCGTAGACGACCTCGTACCCCTCGTCGGCAACGACTTCGTCGGTGTAGTCGATGACCTCGCGACCGGTGGCGGTAACGGCGGCTCCCATCTCCTTGTCGTAGAGGCGGAAGCGATCCCATCCCAAAACGCCGTATAACGAGTTCATTATCACCTTAACTGCCGCTTGCTGGCGGTCTAAGCGCCCATACTCCGGGTTTTCGGGATCGAATTCATTTCGCTTGGTCTTCTTTTCCTCTCGTTCTGACAGGAGTTCGTCGACCATCTCCCGGATGACGCCGTCCGGTTCTTTCCGGAAGTGGGTGCCGTTGGGCGCGCGGTAGGTGTCGCCGTCGTAGGCATCGGGGTCGACCTTTGTCTCCGGGCTGGCGTTAGTCGTCACCATGCACATCGGGTACAATGATTTCAAGTCTAGAACCGTGACATTTTCACGAACGCCGGTGATGGGGTCGAACACGGCCCCGCCCTCGTAGTCCTCGCTCTCCTGTTGGCCTTTCGAGGGGAGCGCGAACTCGCCGTGGAGCTTGTGGAGGACGTACATGTCGACGGCGTCGCCGGGCGTGGTGGCGTCTTCCAGTTTGCAGCCGACGAAGGTACGGACTTCGTCCCAGAAGTCGATGATGTCCTGCTCGCGGTCGAGTTCGACACACAGCTCCACGTCCCGGAGGTTGTACTCCAGTAGCTGCTCGGGGTCCTGTTCCCAGAGATCGCCGATGTCGCCGGTGTAGCGTTCCTTGCCGACGCCGAGTTCCTGCTCGCCGACGGCGTCGAGCCGGTAGGATTCGAGTTCGGTGAACTGGGTGCGCTTGTAGGCATAGAGAAGGTCGAAGACGACCCGGCCCTTGATGTCCGGGCCGCCCCAGCCCGAGCGCCAGACCTCGTCGACCCGCGAGAGGCGGTCTATCTGGAGGTCGAAGTCGTGGTTGTAGCTCTGGAGTTCCTCCAGCCGGTCGAGGAAGTACGGCGCGTCGAAGTCGTCGAAGTTCCAGCCAGTCAGCACGTCAGGGTCCGTGTCGACGATGTAGTCGACAAAGGCCTCCAGCATGGCCTCCTCCTCGTCGAAAACCCGAACGTCGGCCTCGAAATCTTCCCGAATCGGCTCGTAGCCGGCCAGCGCCTCGGGGCCGTCGATGCCGTCGGGGGACTCGTACAGCCAGACGACATACTCGTCGCGGTAGGAGTCGTGAGAAGTGAGACAGATGATGGGCTCCTCGCCGTCCTCGGGGAAGCCGTGGCGGTCGTCGACCTCGATGTCGAAGGTGTTGACCCGCGGGTCGGCGTGGGCTTCGACCGGCGTTATCTCCTCGTGATGGACTTTCAGGCTGCCGTCGTCGAGTTCGCGGGCGGGGACGCGAACGCCGCTCGTGATGTCTTTGTCGATGAGCAGGCGGTTCGGAAAGAGGATGTCCGCCTCGTAGTGGTCGAAGTCGTCGCGGATTTTCCCCACGTCGCGGGGCGTCCGTCCGAATATCTTCGTCAGGCGCTCACCGCGAATCGACTCGTAGGGCTCTCCGTCCTCGTCGGCCGCTTTCCAGTCGGTGATGCTGTCGTACTGGCGGAGCTCGTCCTCGGTGACGCTGTCGGTCGGTGCGTAGAAGTACGGCTTGAAATCGAAGACCCGCGCGTGTATCGGTTCGTTGTCGTCGGTGCGCCCGAAGACGTGGACGACCGGGAACTCGTCGTCGCCCTGCCCTTCGATGGTGTAATCGACCTGCGTGACGACGAACTCGACGGTCTCCTCGACCGGCGGGAACTGGCGCTCGTCGATGTCGACGACGCTCGTCCCGCCGGTGTCGCTCCCACCGTTGCCCGCGATAGCTGCCGCTTCGTCGGCGACCGGGCGGTCCTCGTCCGCGCCTTGCTCGAAGTCCCCCAGCGTGCCCTGGGTCCCGTCACTCATTCTTGGCCATGCTTCGAGATGCCGCATAAAAACACCGACGGTCGGCGGGATGTTGCCACAGGCAGAAAGTATATGCCATCGAGTACCATACCCAAGTTTGACGGCCAATGTCGCACCACGCATCCCCCCACGGCGAGGCGGATAGGTCCGAAGAACTGCGGTCGGAGCCGGCGCTCCCGGACGCCATCCAGACGACCGAGACCTACGAGACCGAGGAGGGGACAGTGTTTTACGACGCCGAGAACCCTCTCGCGTGGCTGCAGACCGATACGGCGCTCACCTTACAGGAGATCGCCTGACACAGAGTCCTTTTATTTGCCGGACGACGTAATGCGCCTGTGATGGATATCCCCGGCGAGGACGACCCCAACCAGAGCCCGGGGGTTCTCTCCGAAAAGAGCGAGCACGAACCCGCTGAGTTCGATCCGGAGAGCCTCGGCCCGGACGTACCCTCGCCGTCAGACAGCGATTACGACGGCGAGGCCACGGGCCTGTTCGTCAGGCTCGTTATCGTGTTCAACGTCGCGCTGCTGGCCCTCTCGCTCGGGCCGATGCTGGCCTACTTCGAGGGGCAGGTCGACCTCGGGATTCGTATCTTCCTCGTGGGCGTCATCGCCTTCGGCTACGGAACGTTTCGGTACGTGAAGTTCGAGCGGGAGCGCAAATCGGACGACGACGAGGGCGAAACAGCCGAGACAACGGATACCCAGCCTGACAGCGCGGAGTCAGGCGACCACAACGGCTAACCGGCCCGATCAGCTACGGACGGCCATATGCGTACTGTGCGGGACAACGACGGCACGCGTTACTTACTGCTGAAGGAGTCCACCGAGTCGAGTCTGGTCCGGGACCCCGAAACCGGCGAACAGCGCCACGTCCCGAACGCCGATCTCGAACCCATCGAGGGTGAGTCACCGCTGGCCACGGCCGCCGCAGCGGTTCCCGACGCCGCTCGTCGCGTCCTCACAGCGGCCCACGACGACCAGGCACTTGGCCTGCTCGTGGAACTCGACGAGCGTGGGCCGGTCTCCGTGGCAGAGCTGCTTTCGGCCTACGACCTCTGTGAGAGTGACCTGCATGGCCTGCTGGCCGAGTTCCGCGCCGCCGGCCTGCTTACAGAGGCGACGGTCCACGGCCAGCGAGGGTACGACACAACTGAGACTGCCAGCGACGGGCTCGCTCAGCTTCGGGACTGAGGGCAAGTCACTACCGCACCAGGCTCAGGCCAGTTCTGCGACCGTTGCTTCGACCTGCTCGACCCGTGAGCGGTTGGTCGTGGCGTCTTTCTCAACGCGGACGAGGTCGTCCGCCGCACCGACCAGTTCTTCGTCGTGGCTGACCACCAGAATCTGCTCGACGCCGACCTCGTCGCGCATGTACTCCACGAGGTCAAGCAGTTGCGTGACGTGGCCCGAGTCCAGAAACACCGTCGGCTCGTCGAGGATGAGCGGCGGCATCGGCGCTGCGCCTTCGATACCCTCCGCGAGCAACCGGTAGATGGCACACCGCAGGCTGAGGTTGAACAGCGCCCGCTCGCCGCCGGAGAGCTGTTCGGGCTCCAGCGGCTCGCCGTCCTTTTGATACACCGTCAGCTGGTACTGCCCGTCGAGTTCGATGTGGGAATAGGAATCGTTCTGATACACCAGATCGAACGTCTGATTGAGCATCCGTTCGAGCGTTTCGACGTTGCGCTGGCGCAGTTCCGCCCGAAGTGTGCCGTACATTTCCTGTAGTTCCTCTGTCTCCTCGTACAGCGTTTCGAGTTTCTCTAGGGTCGCTTCGAGGTCCTCGCGGCGCTCCCGTAGCGACTCCAGCTCCTCGATCTCGTTTGTGACGCCGCCGATGGCGTTCTGGAGTTCGTCGCGCTTTTCGCGTTTCTCCGCCAGTGCTTCCTCGGCCTGCTCGATGTACTTTTTCGCGCGCTGCTTCTCACTTCTCGCTTCTTCGATACGGTCCTCGTCGAACGACTCAGCCAGGTCCTGCTTGCGCTCGCGTTTCTCCGCGAGCTGTTCGCGGCGCTGGTCGTTCAGTTCGGCTTGCTGACTGCGCTTCTCGCGCAGGCGCTCGATGTCGTCGTCGCAGTCGTCGATGTTCCCAAGGAGGTCTTCGACCCGCTCCAGATGCTCGATTGACTGCTTGACCTGCTGGCGCTCCTGGTTGCATTCGGCGACGACCGAACGGCAGTCCTCGGCCTGTTCGCGGGCCTCGGCCGCCTTCTCGCGTTTCGTCTCGGCCTCGGACTCGTGGTCCGCTGCTTCCTTGCGGAGCGTCTCGATGCGCTCCTGATCCGCGTCCAGCCCGTTCTCCTTCTCCTCGACGAGTTGGACGATATTCGAGCGGTTGTTTTCGAGCGTCGATAGCTCGTCGCAGTCTCGACCAGCGCTTTCGCCGTCTCGTGTTTCGACTCTAGGGCTTCGACGTCCTCGCGGGCGTCGGTAAGCGTGGCCTCCAGCTCCGATATCCGCTCGCGGTCGTCCTCGATGGAGTCGACGTGGGGCGACTCGGCCACGTCCTGCCCGCATTCGGGGCACTTGCCGGCCTCCAGCAGCGCCTCGGCTTCTTCGAGTGACTCCCGCTCGTTCTTTAGCTTCGTCTCCAGTTCGGTTACCCGCTTCCGGGCCTCTTCGAGGTCACTGGCGACGGATTCCTTGTACGACTGTGCCTCCTCGCGGCTGGTCGGCCCATCCTCGAACTCGGCTTCGAGGTCAGCGGTCTGGTCATCGATGTCGCTGATCTGTTCGCGGCGCTCGGCGATGGTCTCCCGCGCCGCTTCGAGATCGGCTTCCAGTTCGTCGGCCTCCTCGCGCTTGTCCTCGGCCCGCGATTCGAGGTCGGTGGCGCTCTCGGCCAGCGCGTCGGCGGTGCTGCTGTGTTCCTTCGCGTCCACGCGCTGGTCCTCGATTCGGCTCTGCAGGTCGTCGTCGCGGGACTGCAGTTCGTCGAGTCGCGCGTCGACGGTGTCCGGGTCCGGCTCTGCGCTGTCGAGGTCTGTTTCGGCCACCGTTTCCGAGAGCTCCTCCCGTAGCGACTCCCGGTGGTCCTGCAGGTCGCTGATCTGCTCTTTGAGCTCGGTTCGTTCCGTCTCCGTCTCGGTGATAGTCGCTTCCAGATCCTCGATGTCGGCTTCGAGGGTCGACAGTTCGTCGCGTTTCTCTTCGTACTCTTCGAGGACGGACTCGGCCTGGGTGAGCGTCTCCTCGGCGGTGGCCTTCTGGTCCTCGATGTGCTCGATCTCGTCCTGCAGATTGGATTCCTGCGTTTCCAAACTGTTCAGGCGCTCGTGAAGCTCTTTCTCCTCTTTCTCCTGAATCTGCTCGTCGAGTTGTGAGAGTGCCCCCTGTTTGTCATCGCGCACGCGGCCGACGCCGACGCGGGCATCGCTGGCCCGCTCGCGGTACGCCTCCAGTTTCCCGAGTTGCAGGAGGTCGTCGAGCATATCCTGCCGGTCGCCGGGGGAGGCGTTGATGAGTTTGTTCACCTCGCCCTGACGGACGTAGGCGCAGTTGACGAACGCCTCGCTGTCCATCCGCAGGAGTTCCGTAACGCGTCGGCGCACATCGCGCGCGCCTTCGTAGTTCCCTTCGGGCGTCTCCAGAACGCATTTCGCCGTTGTCGGCTGCGCTCCGGTCGCGCGGACCCGGCGCGTGAGGTGGTAGTCGCCGCCGGCGTGGGAAAACCACAGTTCGACAGTACAGTCGTCGGCCCCGATGGTGACCACGTCACCGAGGTTTTCGTCCAGCGCTTTCGAGCCGTACAGCGCGAAGAAACAGGCCTCAAGCAGGGAGGACTTCCCGCTCCCGTTGAGCCCGTGGATGACGGTCACGCCGTTGTCCAGTCGCAGGTCAGCATCGTCGTAGCACTTGAAGTTGGATAGTTTGACGCGTTCGAATTTCATTGTCGACCCTCCATTACAGGAACTCCTCGACGCTCGCCTGGCCATCGTCGTCTGTGCCGTCGGCCTCGTTCACCGCCGCTCCGTCTTCAGTATCGTCCTCGTCCGTGCTTGCGGCCGCATCTGTGCCGTCTGCTCCATCGCTCGCGGCCGTCTCAGCGTCGGCTGCGAGGGCGTCTGAACCCTTAGAGAGCAGTTCACGAACGTGCCGTTCGACCTCGTCTTTGACGCTCGCATCGGCGACCTTCGAGGCGCGAATGGTCTCGTCGATGTCGTGGGCGGCCTCACTCAGTCCGAGGTCGCGGACGCGCTCGGTGACGGCGTCGTCGGGGTCGGCGAAGCTGATATCCGTTTCTTGCTCCTCGGCCGTAATTTCCCGGTGGTCGGTGACGCGAGCCACGAGCGCCCCTCGGTCAAGCGCGAACGATTCGACGCTGGCTGGGGTCACTGGGTCGCCGTCGCCGCTGATAGAGACAATGACGACGGCGTCCTCCAGGTCGTGCTGGCCGACGCGGCTCCGAACCCGTTCGACACCCTCTTCCGGGCCGAGGTCAACGTCGACGAAGACGAACTCGCGGGTGTCGAGGCCGCGGCGGGTGATACGGACCTCATCGTCGAAGGTGACGATATTGTAGCCGCGGTCCTCTCGTTCGCTCGCACTTGCGCGCTCGGTCGACCCGCAGTAGGTGACCCAGGCGTCCTCGACCTGCTGTTTGCCGGGGTCGTGGTTGTCGCCGAGCAACATCGCGTCGAAGGTCACCGACGACTCGGCCAGGATTTCTTCGGCGTCCCAGTCGCCGTAGTCGAAGGGCTGGAACAGGCCGTGAGTGACCAGCGCGGCGCTGTCGGCGTCGTGGGCGGCGAAGTCGTAGTCGAGGTCGTCGCGCTGCGAGCGCGGGACGAAATCGAGGCCGTAGAAGGCGGTGTCGCCGACGACCGTCGGCTCGTCGTCGAGCCGCGTCGCCAAGCCCAGCGACTCGTACAAATCGAGCCACTGGGGCGTCCCGTTTGGCTTCATGGTTACCCACGACGGCGAGAAACGGAACATCGGCTTCGGAGAGTTCTTCGAGAACGGTCAGCGTGCCCATGATATCAGCCAGCGCCGGACGGCGGTCGTGGAACAGGTCACCGGCGTGGACGACGGCGTCGGCGTCGTCCGCGATGGCGTCTCGGACCACCTGCCGGAACGCATCGAGGAAGTCGTCCCGTCGGTCGGGGACGTTGTACTGCTGATACCCGACGTGGGTATCGCCGGTGTGTATCACCCGTGTCATTTGCCCACCCGTAAGCCAGCGCCACCTAAAGGGGTATCGTGACCGCAGTGAGAGTGGTCGACCCGGTGGCTACGACCCATCGCTGGGCCCCGCCGCGGCGTCCCGGTACCGCCGGAACGCTCGCAGAGCCGCCCGGCCCTCGTCGGCCAACCCGCTCACTTCGTGTTCGGCCTGTGCGACGGCCGCTTCGAGTCGCCCGACACCGAACGTCTCGACGAAGGCGACCGCCTCGTCTAAATCGTCGGTCGCCTGGGTCGCTCGCTCAATGACTGTCCGATAGTCGGCGTTGCCGCCTGTATCGTGGGTTCTAATCCGGCCTGCGCTACAGTCGCCCTCTCCGTCGGCTATTCCCATCGTCCCGCCTCCGTCGTCGCTGTTGTCGGCCTCCCCGTCAGCTAGTGCCGCGAGTGCCGCTTTCACCTGGTCGCTATCGGCCATAGAACGGCGTGGCCACGGCATCCGAAATAAACGTTTGCTGGCTCCGGGTCAGTTGATGGCGCGTTCGAGAACCCGTTCAACTCGAACCGATTGAAAAAGCGTACAGTTTGGCGAGGTGACTGGTTCGATAGAATTAACAGCCCAGTCCCGGTGGTACAGGACGAAAATCCACTGTCGGATGGCCTCCACAATGTCTCTACGCGCACTCCGCTCCGACGACAACGCGCTCTCCCCGGTCACAATCGTCGCGCTACTGATTCTGGCAACCCTGCTCATTTCCGTCGTCCTCGCGCTGTTCATCCTCGGCGGGTGAGGCGGGACGAGCACTTGCTGGCAGCAGCCGGTACGCTTCCCGCAGTCCCCCGTCCGAGCGTTCAAATACCAGCACGCGACCAGGGCCGGGCATGACAGATATCGAGACGCTGGCCGAACGGCTCCGCACGGTCGAACGCGCGGTCACGGACGGAACGACTGAGTTCCCGGAGGTGACGGAACTCGCTGAGTTGGAGAGCCGCGTGGCCACCGTCGAGCAGCGTATCGACGACATCGACGAGCGGACGGCGGAGCTCGAAGCCGCCACGCAGGCCCTCCGCGGCTACGTGGGGAACATCCGCGCGGTCAACGAAGATGTCGAGCAACGCGCCGACGCGGCGCTGGCGGCGACCAACCGACTGGAAGTCCGACTCGACGAGGAACTGGCATCGCCGTCGGCATCTGACCCATCAGCGGCGGGGACCGACCAGTTACGGGCGGAGGCGGTACAAGGCCATCCAGGCTTGTCGGATAGCGGCGAGCACACAGAAGCGAACGCCACGACCGGGAAACCGACCGATTTCTCCGCCATCACCGACGGCGGTGACCCCGACGATGAGACCACTGATACGGGCGTTATCGGACGTATTCGTGCGCTGCTGTGATATACCGGCTGGTTCTCGCCGTCGCAGTCATGACCGCACTTGTCGGTGTAACAGCGCTGGCGTTATCGACGGCCCGAGCAGACGCGGCCAGTGGTTCCATGGAGCGTCAACTGGACGAACTGGGGGCCGAATTGACCACTTTAGTTGAGACTGACGACGCGACGGTAAACGGCGACGCGCGGCGCGCGGTGGAGATACGACTCCCCCCGCGGACCTACACGAATGCCGGCGTCAGTCACCTGCAGTTCGCGGAGCGGGCCGGTGTCAGCGTCGCGACCTGGACCGTCGAGTCCCGGAAGCGGACCGAGCAGCTGGTCGGCATCCCGATCCGAACGACGGCGTCGACCGACCGGCTCGACGAACCCGGTACACATCGACTCGTGTTCGTCTTGACGCGGTCGGACGGCCAGCGGGTGCTGCGGGTCCATCGGTTTAAGTCCGAAGCCGCGGTGAGGGGGAGCCATGCGTGAGTGGCTCTTCGGGTCATCGGCGTCGGACTGCCGCTGTGAAACGGCAATCGAGGGTGAGCGGCTGGTAGTGACGGCGGACCAGTGTCCGGGCGGTGGCGACCTCGCCGCGTCGGCTGACTGCCGGGCGACGGTCGTCGATTCGCTCTCGTCGACCGGTATCGATACCGTCGTCACGGAGCAAGCAGGACAGGAGCGAGTGTACGTCGACCGGGCGGCGGCGGTACTCACCGCGGCTGGCCGGTTCGCGACCAGAGTCGCCTCGCTGGACGACCGCCTCGCAGACCGCGCTCGCCGGGACCCCGTCGCTGCCGCCGCGGAGGCAGTCGGCCGAGCGGGGCCGGTCGCTGACCTGGCGGCGGAGACCGGGTTGGCGGTCGCCACAGAAAGCTTCGATACCAGCGAGCAGGCGCTCACTGCATACACTGGGCCAACGATTAGCGACACCCGCGTCGGGGCAGCGCCACCAGTGGACGCAGCGCTTCGGGACCAGCAGACGCTCCCGACAGAGGCCGTCGTTCGGCGATACGACACGGACGGCGACCGGCTGCCGATGTATCATATCGAGCCCCGCGAACAGCGGTTCGACGCGGACACGATGGAAACGCTCGTTGATGCGTACGAGCGAGTCGCGACCGCTGCCGTCGACGGCGGCTGTCACCCCTACGACGCAGCTGGCGCGGTGGCCAACAACAGCACGACGGCAACCGCTGTCGGTGCCGTGCTGGAGAAACACACGGGCGGGCTCGGGATTCTGGAAGATATCTTCGCCGATCAGCGGGTGTCCGACGTGTTCGCGACAGCCCCAGTGAGTGATACCCGGCTCCGAGTGCGTTGTGACGGCGAGACGATGCGGACGAATGTCCGCCTGACGCCGGCGGGCGCGAACACGCTGGCGTCGACGTTCAGACGGTCGAGCGGCCGGGCATTCTCGCGAGCGAGCCCGACGCTCGATGCAACGGCGACGGTGGCTGACCGGCAGATTCGCGTCGCTGGCGTGAGCAAACCGGTCAGTGACGGCCTCGCTTTCGCCTTTCGCGCCCACGACAGCGACGTGTGGCGGCTGGCCGACTTCGTCGACAACGGGACGATGCCGACAGCCGTCGCCGGGCTGCTCTCCGTCGCCGCGGAGCGCGGCGGGGCCTGCCTCGTCGCCGGCCCCCGCGGCGCGGGCAAGACGACGACGCTCGGGGCGTTGCTCTG
>NZ_WPCB01000057.1:0-21491 GCF_009741785.1 Haloarcula sp. CBA1122 | reverse complement strand
CGACCCGTCGTTGCCCGCGCCGAGACCGAGTGCTGGCCGGGTCGACATCGAGGTCGACCGCAGCGCCGCGGCTCCCGTCGCGGGCCCGATAGTGACCCAGCCGCGCCGTCGCCCCCGTCGCCCCCTCACGTCCGATAACGACCATGCCGGCGGTTGCTCCGCTCTGATATTTGAACGTTCGTCCGGGGATTCAAGTACGAACCCGGGGCCACCCCAGCACATGTCAGATTCGTTGTGGCGCGACGAACGTGCCATCGAGGGACTGCCGATCCGCCTGGTCATCGCGCTGGTGGTCGGCGTCGCCTGCCTCTCCGTGATGATGAGCACCATCTCCGGAATCGAGACGCTACAAGTAACCGAGGTCGATGTTGAACCACACCCCGAAGTGGCTAATCCGGGGACACAGGACGTAGTTGTCACTGTCGTCGACTCGAAGGGGTCGCCCGTCTCCGGCGCGACGGTGGTCGCGAAAAGCGGGACTGCAACGCTCTCGTCGGTCAAGACTGGCGAGACAGGGAGTGCAGGGAACGCGACCCTCTCACTGTCGCCGTCGCTCGGACCGAATCAACAGGACGGCACGGTCACGTTCGAGGTGAAACCACCAGCGGGGAGCAACTACGAGGACGCCCGCTCGAACACCGACCTGCTCGTCGTCGAGTCGCCCTAGCCGTCCCAGTCGATCCACTCCTGCTCCCAGCCGGCGCGGGACTGGGCCGCCCGCCGGGCGCGCTCGCGGTCTTCACGATGGGTCCGGTTGCGCTCGACGGTGTCGGCCTGCTCGCCCTCGACGAGCATCGGCTGGAACGCGACGGTGCCGTGTCGTTCGACCGAGCCGTCGGCCTCCACGACAGCGAGGGACTGTTCACCGGTTCCGAGCGGCATCACCAGTCGACCGTCATCGGTCAGTTGCTGGAGGAGCGCCCGCGGCGGGTCGATTGCGGCGGCTTCCAGAAGAATACGGTCGTACGGTGCGTATTCGGGCAGCCCGGCAGCGCCGTCGCGGCGGTCCACGAGGACGGCGTCGTAGCCTGCTTCTGCCAGGTTCTGCCGGGCTTCGATGACGAGCCGCCGCGTGATATCTATCGCGTGAACGTTGGCCGCACCGACGTGTTCTGCAAGCACCGCGGCCGTGTAGCCGACACCGGCACCGACCACGAGCACGTCGTCGTCTTCTTCGGGTGACAGGGTTTCGAGCACTCGACCGGCGGTACTGGGCGAGAGCACGCGCGTGCCGAGGCGCTCGAACGGGCGGTCGGAGTAGGCCTGTTGCTCGCCGACGAAGGCCTCCCGGGGGACGGCACGCATCGCTGCCGACAGCCACGCGCTCCGGACAACACCCTTGCTCTCGTGTTGCAGGCTGTCGACCATGTCGTCCCGCAGTACCGCTGGGTCCATACCAGTATATTCGACCAGAGCTATATCAATGGCGCGACAACGGCGGCGTCTGTCGAAAGACCCTACTGGAGCGGGACGAATCGAACGCCGCCGTGGTCCTCGCTATCGAGCGTGCCGTCGGCCTGTTTCTCCGCGCGGATGAGACGCTGTCGCCCGTCACCGATTGGAGCCAGCAAGAGACCACCGGTGCGGGTCTGGTCAACGAGCGGGGCGGGGAACTCCGGCGCGGCACATGTGAGATACGTCCGATCGTAGGGGGCGTGGTCGGGCCACCCCTCCTTGCCGTCGTCGGCGCGAACGGAAACGTCGCCGTAGCCGGTCGCTTCCAGCGTTTCCCGTGCTTCGTCGGCCAACGATGCGTGGTACTCCACGCTGTAGACGTTCTCGGGGCCGACCAGTTCGGCGGTCACCGCGGCGTGGTACCCACACCCCGTACCGACCTCTAACACCTGATCCCCCGGGGACAGGTCCAGTAACTCGGACATGATTGCAACCATGTGCGGCGCAGAAACCGTCTGACCTGACCCGATCGGGAGCGGACGGTCGGCGTAGGCGTCGTGTCTCCTGTCGTCCGGAACGAACCGATGGCGGGGGACCGACGCTATCGCTGCGAGGACAGCCTCGTCGTCGACTCGCGAGCGCAGGCGGTCGGCCAGCCGCGACCGTTTTCGGCCCCAGTCGGCCATCCTACCACGCCGACCACGCCGTGGTCGACTCGTCCCTGACGTACAGTCGGTTGATGTCTTTCGCGATACCCATGTCGCCGTCGTGGTCCATGTTCTCGTGGTCGTAGCCGTGTGCGTCGTCGCGGACGTGAATCCCCTCGACGGTGAACTCCTCCTCGCCGAACTCCTCGGTCTCGCCGACGACGAACTCGTAGTCGCCGGGGACGTGGAGCTTGAAGCTCTCGGTCTCGTCGTGAGTGCCGTCCTTTGGATGCATCGTGACGTTGACCGAGACGTTCCCGACCGCCCGCGACCAGATGGTCTCGACGTCCTCGGCGGCCGCCTCGTCCTCGCGGCCGTCCGCGGTCTCCAGACTGGTGATCCGCGCCGTCACAACTGCTTCTTCTGTCTCCAGCAGGAACTCCTCGCCGACGGACAGTTCTTCCTCTGCTGGGACGTCGACCTCGGCGGTAAAGGAGTCCCCGTCCTGTGAGACAACGACGCTTCGCTTCAGCGTCTCTTCCTCCGGCAATTGTTCCTTGTGGACGTGGTCGCAGTCCGTACAGCGAACCGTCACATGGCCGCCCGGCTTCAGCACCTCGTGAACCGTTTCTAGGTCCGGCGAACAGGCCGGACACGGGAGGGCGATGCGGTCGCCCGGTGTAGCGTCTGTCATATGCAGTCGTTGACTACGCTCCCGTAAATGGTCGTCGCCACGGCGCTGCTCGTGGTTCTCACTCGCACAGTCACGCCGACCTTCTTGAGCGGCGGGACGAAACAACGGGTATGGCGCGCCGACAGAGCCGTACTGACATCGCAAGCGGTGCCATCATCGCCCTGACAGCCCTGGCCGGCGTGGCGGTCTGGTCGCGCCTCCCCGCAGAGGTCGCGATTCACTTCTCCGCGTCGGGCACGCCCGATAACTACGTCTCGAAGCCGGTCGGTGTCGTTCTCATGCCGGCGCTGATGCTCGCAACACTCATTGTGCTGAAATTGGCGTTCCGTTACGACCCGCCGGACGTGCCGCGGGTGGCAGCCACCATCACCGTCGCAACGATGGCGTTCATGAGTGGGATACACGGGCTCGTGCTCGCGTGGAACCTCGGCTATTCGGTCCCGTTCGACATCGTCCTCGTCGGGTCGCTCGTCTGGACGGTTGTCATGGTCGCGTACGCGTTGAAAGCAGAATACGTAGACTGATAGCGGCGGTTGGCTGTCAGTCAGCGTCCGCTATTCACGGGTCTTTGTGGGAGTCCGTTCTCGCCGCTCACTCGACGCGAGGAAGTTCCACTTCCTCGCCGTCCGCATACACGGTCGGTTCCGTCAAAATCCCGTCCAGATGGATCGGCGCGTGCACGTCGCCGCCCATCGCGTGGTCGTCGCCGATAGCGATGTGGACCGTCCCGCCGGCCTTCTCGTCTAGGAGGACGGAGCCGACGAGTTCGGTCACGGCGACGTTCGTGCCGATGCCGAGCTCGGCGAGGTTGTAGGCGTCCCGGCCGACCTCCTCGGCAGCCTCCTCGACCTGTGCGCGGATATCGGGGTCGTCGATATCCGTGACGTAGCCGTCTTCGACCTCAAAGGTGAGACGCTTGCCGTCGAGTTTGCCGTGGGGGCGCATCGTCCCGTCGACGACGAACGTGCCGTCGGCAGTCTCCGGAGCGAGGAACACCTCGCCGGCAGGGAGGTTCGACATCTCGCCAGCCTCGTGGACGATACCGGTGTCCATGTGCCACTCGCGCGCACCGATGCCGAACGTGATATCGGTCCCCTGGGGCGACGTGACTCGGATTTCATCGGCGTCCTCGACCTGCGCCAGCACGTCCTTGCAGTGCTGTTCGATGCGGTGGTAGTCGGCGTCTAATCCCATCAGAAACACGCCCTCGCTGATACCGGGCAAGGTTGCAACGCGAGCGCCGGCCTCATTGGCGTCGGTCCGGGCTTCTGTGTGGCTCAGGCTCTTGGTCGTCGGCGCGAGCACGACATCGGCAGTTTCCATCGCGCCAGCGACCGGCGCAGGCGGTTCCGAACCGTGTTGTTCGCCCGGCGGGTAGCGTACGAAAACGGCGTTATCGGTAATCTCCGCGGCGACGCGATACAGCGCCTCGCCGATTGATTTCCGCTGGTCGTCAGTAACGACGGCGCATGACTCGTCGGGCTGGAGGTTCAGGCACTGTTTGACAGCGGTCTCGGCGGGCGCGCGAAGCGACGAGTTGTCCATACAACTGATTGCGTACTCCGACTGAATAACTCTTGATGGACTGTCGGCGCAGGGCGTCGAAACGCGCTACGTCTCAGTGTTTTCAGAGGAATGTGGTCAAAGCTCACAATCGCCAGAGGTACAACTATGTGAGTTAATTTCTCCATATATTAATCACAAAGAATATACTCTCCCCGGAGATATGGACGTGTATGCTCCACGTGGGCATCAACGGCTTCGGCACCATCGGGAAACGCGTCGCTGACGCGGTGCGTGTCCAGCCAGATATGACAGTTGCGGGCGTCGCAAAGCGCTCGCCGAACTTCGAGGCAACTATCGCAGACGACCGCGGCTACGACCTCTACGCCGCGGACGGCCGCGAACCGTTCGATGAAGCCGATCTCGCGACGGCCGGTACGGTCCATGACCTCATTGAAACGAGCGACGTGGTCGTCGACACCACGCCAAGTGGCGTCGGCGCGGCCAACGCGCCGCTGTACGCCGAGCACGATACGCCAGCCATCTTCCAGGGTGGGGAGGACGCCGATGTGGCAGACGTGAGCTTCAACGCTCGCGCCAACTACGAGAACGCAGTCGGGGCTGACACGGCCCGCGTCGTCTCCTGCAATACGACTGGACTTTCACGCCTTCTCGCGCCGCTCAAGGAATCATACGGCGTCGAGAAATCGCGCGTGACACTGGTCCGGCGCGGTGCCGACCCGGGCCAGACCGGTCGTGGCCCCATCAACGACACACTCCCCGACCCCGTCGAAATCCCCTCCCACCACGGTCCTGACGTCCAGACGATTTTTCCCGACCTCGACATCGACACGATGGGGATGAAGGTCCCGACAACGCAGATGCACACCCACAGCGTCAACGTCACGCTGGAAAGCGAACCAACGACAGAGGAAGTCACGTCGCTACTGACCGACGAATCGCGACTGTTCCTCATCCCGAAGACGCTGGGTATCGACGGTGCAGGGAAACTCAAAGAGTACACTCGTGATGCCGGTCGCCCGCGCGGTGACGTGTGGGAGAACTGTATCTGGGCCGAATCAATCACAGTCCAGGGGCGGGATCTCTACCTGTTTCAGGCGATTCACCAGGAAGCCGATGTCGTGCCGGAGAACATCGACGCCGTTCGCGCGCTCTCGGAGCGGACCGCAAGCGCCGAGAAGAGCATCCGACGGACCGACGAAGCCCTCGGTGTCGGGCGCGGCCTCGTCGAACACGACGGCAGTCCACAGCGCGTCGACAGTCACGCCGACGACTGATTCTCACCCCAGTTCGTGGAACTCGACTTCGCCGGTGTCCGTCGACAGCGTCGCAACCGAGAACGGCTCGGAGGCCGGCGGAATCGAGATGCCGCCGGGGTTGATTCGTTCCGTGCCCCCGCGCTCCTCGTGACCGCGTTCGTGCGTGTGGCCGTGGAAAACGTAGTCGTAGCTCCCACAGTCGACCAGCGCGTCGACGATCTCCCCGCTGGTCCCGTGATACACCGCGAGGGTGTGCCCATCGATGGTCAGCTCGCCCATCTCGCCGAAGTACGTGCCGAATTCCTCGACGGTAGACTGGACTGCCCACTCGCCGTCGTTGTTGCCACGAACGGCGTAAAACGACCAGTCGCCGTCGAACGGCGTCACCGAGAAGGGGGCGACGAAGTCGCCGCAGTGGACGACCGTCTCACAGTCCGCCTCCGAGAACGTCTCCACTGCGGCTTCGACCTGCGCGGCGTTGTCGTGCGTGTCCGAGACGATGCCGATCTGCATACCGACGACGTTCAGCCGGGAGCGACTTGAACGTGTGGCCCACGACACAGGTGGGACCGCCGTCGTCACACAGGCGCGACGTTTTTGTTTAGTCACCGCCTACGACGGCCGATGGCACGGGGACTCATCGGGACAATCGAGCTGATGGTCGCGGTCGTACTCGCCGCGCGGGTCACCCTTCTCGGCGTCGACAACCTCGCCCGCGGCCAGACGGCGATCGGTGCGGTCTTTCTCGGGTTAGCCGCCGCCTTACTGATTATCGAGTGGGTCGCTCCCTCTCCGACAGACATCCCCGGTGCACTCGCCGGGCGGGCGCGGAGTGCGCTCCCCGGCGGGAAGCCACCGGACAGTAGCGACGACGACTAACTCTCGTCGCGCCAGCGGTCCGAGGTGACTCTGTCCACCGCCGCCATGTGGTCGTGTTCCTCGACCGTTTCGGCCCGCGATTCCTCGGCCTTCTGGACGGGCTTTCCTCGAACACGCGCTCGAACGCCACGTCGAGCGCGACGAGACGAGGTACTACCTGGAAGGTGGAATCATCGACGAGGAAGGAAATCGGCGGCTTCAGTCGGCCGCGATGGTCTCGCTGGCGTCGTCGAGCAGTTGCTCGATGGAGCGGTCGCTGGGCTCGTTCTCCAGCAACACGTCGATGGGCAGCGTCGGCGCGCCGTCGACGAGGTTCTCAAGCAGGACGAGCCGTTCGCGGGCCCGGGACATCCCGACGTAGAACACACGCCGTTCGTTGTCGGTCAGCGTCGGGACGGGGCTGGTATGTTTCGTGAACTCGTCCATTCCGGGTACCTCGATACCCTGCTGGTCGACAGTCGCGGCCATCTGCTCGACGACTTTCTCGGTGAGGTCGGTCGCGACGAACACATGATCGGCCTCGCGACCTTTGGCGGAGTGGATCGTCCCCACGCGGACCCGGTCGGCGTCCATCCCGGTGTAATCGCCGGTGAAGTACGCGTCGACGGTCCGCTCCTGGAAGTTGGTCACCTTCCGGAGCATGTCGCCCGCCGAGGCCGCGTCGGGGAGGAAGGGAACGTGGTCGTGGACGACGTCAGGGTCGATCTCGATATCGGCGATGTCTTCGTCCTCGTGGGACTCGTCGATCTCTTCGAGCGCGTCGAAGAGGTCGTCGCGCTCGCCCGTGCCGAAGGCGGAGTCGACGAGCATATCCGCGAGACGGCGTGCTTCCAGCACCGTGAGCGGTTCGTCGGCTTCGACGGCTTCGAGCCCGTTGACGTACTGGGTGAGCCGATCGGTCCACATCCGCTGGTCGGTGAGACAGGAGAAGGGGATCCCGTTGTCGATGAACTCGTCGATGAACTGGAACATCTGGTAGCGGGCCCGGAACAGCACCATCACCGTCTCGTCGGACTGCTCGATGGTCCGCGTGACGTTCCGGGAGAGGTCGAACATCGAAGGGTTCTGGACCGCCTCGACGCGGCCGCCCTCCTTGCGCGGATTGAGGTCTTTCTCCTGACGTTTCTCGATGTGGCGGACCTCGCGGTTGACGACGTTCAGGATGCGCGAGGGGAGCCGGTAGGAGTTGGGCAGCACCTCGTCCTGGGTGACGACCTCTTCGAGCAGGAGGTCCGGGTCCGCGCCCTGCCAGGCGTAGACGACCTGGTCGTCGTCGCCAGCGATGAGCACCCGTTCCATGTGGGGTTTCCACTCGTCGTAGACGTCGTACTGCAGCGTCGTGATATCCTGAAACTCGTCGATGATGAGGTAGTCGACGTTGGGGAGCAGCGAGCGCTGGGCGACCCGTTCGAGCATGTCGGCGAAGCCCGTCAAGTCGTTTTCGCCCTTGTAGGTGCGCCAGCCGCGGATGGCGGCGGGCACGTCCACACGGTCGTCGTCGGTCGGCCACGTCGGCGTGTACTTGTTGCCGGTCTGGGCGTTGTCGTCGATCTCCGGCGGGAGTCGGACTTCCTCGTCGTCCCACTTGAAGGGCACGTCGTACCAGTCGGCCACGTCGCGTCGGGTGCGCTGGAGCCACTGGCTCGTCGCGATGATCTTGTTCCCGAGCGTCGTCGAGCGGGCCGAGCGACGGCGCGAGCCCTCGTACTCGTCCTCGTAGTCGATGCCGAACTCCTCGCAGAAGGCCTCCTTGTCGTCCTCGCCGACGACGTCGCCGCGGGAGAGGTTCAGCAGTTCGTACGCCTTCGCGTGCATCGTACAGACGTTCCCGCGAAGGGCACGAGGGGACAGGCCGAGTCGGTCCGCGAGTCGCTCACGGATCTCGGCGGCCGCCGCACGCGTGTACGAGACAACCAGTACGTCACGGAAATCGACGTCGTCGTCTTCCAGCAGTTCGTCGACGCGGTCGAGCAGCGCCGTCGTCTTCCCGCTACCGGGCCCACCGAACAGGCGGACAACCTCGGTGGTCGAATCAGTCATTGAACATGTAGTGGGACCGCGGCCAAATAAACAACGTGCTTTACGGGGACGACAACTAACAGGCGCACCCGAACGGATTTCTCATCGGTACAGCGACACGTACAGCATCGCGAACCCGATGATGAACGGAATCGTCTCCGCCATCTGGAAGAACACGCGAACGATGGCACCGATCTCGCCGGCGCTCAGTTGCGTGATGACACTGGATATAGCGACACCCATACTGATGAACGCAAAGCCAACGAACGCATACTGTAGTCGTTCTGACGGGCGTTTCCGGTAGGCCTGGAAGCTAATCAGGGTGATCCCGAGCGTCAGCCCGAACACCACCATCCGCATCAGGATGAGCACGCCGCGTGCGATAGCCACGCCGGTCGTCATGCAGTCACGCCTCCGCTGGAGAGTGAATTCATTCCGGGTTCAGCTCGTCCCAGAGCTGACTGAACCGGTCCGGGAGGTTCTCCTCCCGATAGATGCGCACTTTGTACTCCTCGTCTTCGAGCGAAATGACCGTCGACTCGAAGTTGGACTCGTACACCTTGTAGTGGTTTCCGTCCTCGGCGACGAGCGTTCGGTCGGTGACGAGGTCGTACTCGTCGAGCAGTTCGATACGTCGATACACCGTCGGCAGCGAGAGGTCGCACTCCTCCGCGAGTTCCTTCGCCGACTGCGGTTCACGACTGATTGCGGCGAGTACACGGCGCGCGTGCTGGTCACCGATTGTATCGAGAATCTCCTCGATGCTCTGTTCCTCAGCCACTACACCAAGATTCGCGTCATATTATATAAGCGTTTTCGAGCACTGTGGTGGTTTCACGTTCAGAAAACACTGCCCCGTTTATATGATGATAGCCCCTGTAGCTTCCACTGCGGATTGCGTTCAGGTGAGACGATGTCCGGAGACAACCTCCGTCGCGTGACGACGGGCAAGATGCAGGGCCAGAACGCCGATGAGCGAGTGACCCCTCTCGGCGAGACAGAGCGCCCGGAATCGCATGACCCACCCAGTCGTGACGCCATCACGGAGTCGTTGGACCCGGTCATTGACGACGTCGTCGACGGCGAGACCGCAGTCGATGACGGCCTGGTCACACAGAGTTTGGAAGAGATCCTACTGGCGATGATCGCAGTCGCCGATGGTGGCACCCACGGGACCGGACTGATGGAGGAACTGGAAGCCCAGTTCGGTGCCGAACTGAGTCCGGGGACAGTGTACCCCCGGCTACACGAGTTAGAAGCGGATGGCACGCTCCAGATGCACGAACTCGTCCAGACGAAACAGTACGGAATCGCGGACGATGCGGCTGCGAAAGAGCAGATCGCAACGTCCGCGTCCCAACATCTCGCGCTCGGGCTGTTCCTCCACGCGTCGCTCGATGCGCTGTAACCACCACAAACCGGTCAGTCCGCCGACACACGACCCCCCAATCGTCGGCTACGAACCGGTCGGCCCGCCGACACACCACCCCCCAACCGTCGGCTGGCCACACAAAGACTCCCCACTTCCTTTCTGCGCAACGTGATACAGTCCCGACTGCCTGAGCCGTTGCTGTCCCGACACGAGACGTAGCGAGGCACATCCTGGCAGAGAGCGAACTGTCGGTTTGCGGGTCAGTACCGCCGCTATCGGATGCAGTGTGGAAAGCCGAGAAAGTGGAGTATCCTTACCGTACCGGTGTCCAGCCACACACCGAGCACTGTGCCGCTGTCGACTCGTGAAGGCCGCCGCAATCAGGGCACTGCTTCTTGTTATAGCTCTCTTCCCAACCACTCTGGTCCACGTCGTGGCCACGCTGGGAGAGGAACTCGTCGAACATATCGTCACTACTCGGTGCGGACGCCATACATGCTATGGTATATCACATCAGTATATAGGTTTAATGGTATTGTGAAACATTGCCATAAGTAACGACGCACCACGCGCAACGAGACGGTCAGTCACAGCGAGCCGTGCCACTCAGGAGCCGTACAACCAGAAGACAACATCAGATGAGCAGTCGTTCAGACGGTGCGCTGGCCCGGTTGTCTCCGATACCACCCGTTAGCTGTCGGTCGCAACCGGGTGGGTGTAATCAACAGTGATGCGGGCGCTTGCGATGAGCGCGTTCGCGATGGCCTCTGACGCCTGTTCCTGCTCTGTCCCACCCTCGATGGAAAGCATTTCGTCGAGAGCGAACACCTGAAACCGGTGTTCGTACGGCTGGCCGGCCGGCGGACACGGCGGTTCGTACCCCGGCTCGTTGGGGGGCTGTGTTCCCTGTCGAGCGCCGCCGAGCGCGTCGAGGGTCGGCTCGCGAGGGAGGCCGGCCGGAATCCGGTCCGTCTCTGGCGGGACGTTCCACAGCGTCCAGAACACCGGCTGGCTAAACACGCCGCCGTCGTACTCGGCTGTGACAGCGAGCGCTGCCGTCGGCTCCGGGACGCGCTCGATGACGAACGGTGGCGAAACGCCGTCGCCGTCACAGGTGAACCGGGCCGGAAGCTCGTCCCCGGAACTGAACGCGGGGCTCGACACTTCGAAAGCCGGTGTCGTGTCGTCCGACTGCCCGGTACAGCCCGCGCTCCCGACCAGTGCTGACGCCCCGAGCGTCTGGAGGAGGTGGCGACGGCGCATACCAGAGTGGGAGGGACAGGTCGTAATCTGCCTTGTGATACCCCGCCACGTACCACACCAAATCCGGTGAAGGGACATCACTGGTCCCTATCAGGGCGAACATGTTCCCGCCCGTCGCCAGCGACTGAGAACGTCTTACCCCCTTCTTATTTTGGGATACTGGAGTTCCAACCACATGGAACTCAAACGCAAAACGATCGCGAAGGTGATCGCCGCCGCGTTCGTCTTCAACCTCGTCGTCATGGGGGCTGGCGCGTGGATCGCGTATCAGGAAGCGCCACCCATCCCGGAGCAGGTTGTCGGACCCGACGGCGAGACGCTTGTCACGGGTGAGGACATCCGCGACGGGAAGAAGGCGTTCCAGAAGAACGGGCTGATGAACCACGGGTCGATTCTCGGGAACGGCGCGTACTACGGCGCGGACTACACCGCCGACTCGCTGGAGTTGAAAACCCAGCACATGCGGACGTACTACGCCGAGGAGCGCTACGGGACCGAGTACGACTCGCTGTCGACGGCCGAACAGGCTGCCGTCGATGACGACGTGAAACAGGACCTCAGTGGGGAGTACGAGGGCGGGAACATCGAGTACTCCGCCGCAGAGCTGTACGCCCACGAGCAGGTCCGTCAGGAGTACGTCGAGCGGTACCACGAGGGCAGCCACGAACGGGGCGTCCCTGAGGGGATGATCGACTCCGAAGCCGACGCCCGACAGTTCGCCGACTTCGCCATGTGGACGGCGTGGTTCTCCCACACCGACCGACCTGGCGGCGAACACTCCTACACGAACGACTGGCCCTACGAGCCGGCCGCCGGTAACGACGCGACCGGCGCGGCGATGACCTGGAGCGTCATCGCGATGGTCCTGCTCGTCGCCGCCGCCGGTGGCGGCATCTGGCTGTACCAGTCCGTCAGCCTCCCGGAACCGTCCGCCGGCGACCTCTCGGTTCCCGAGCCGGGCGACGTGAGCATCTTCCCCAGCCAGCGGGCCGCCCTGCGGTTCATCCCGGTCGCCGCCGGGCTGTTCCTCGCGCAGGTGTTACTCGGTGGATTACTCGCCCACTTCTACATCGAACGGGCAGGGTTCTTCGGCATCGAGGAAATCTTCGGTGTCCATATCCTCCAGATTCTGCCGTTTGCGATGGCGAAGACCTGGCACATCGACCTGGGCATTCTCTGGATCGCCGCGACGTGGCTCGGTGCCGGGCTGTTCCTGCCGCCGCTGTTGACCGGCCACGAGCCCAAACGCCAGTCGACGTACATCAACGTGCTGCTCGGAGCCATCGTCGTCGTCACCGTCGGCGGCCTCGGCGGCATCTGGCTCGGGTCGCACGGCTACTTCGGCGACCTCTGGTGGCTGTTCGGCAACGAAGGGCTAGAGTACCTCGAAGTCGGGAAGGTCTGGCAGGTCGGACTGCTCGTCGGCTTCGGCCTGTGGGCCGTCCTCTCGATTCGGGGCCTGAAACCGCTGCTAGACCGAGAGCCGGTGTTCGGCCTCGCCCACATGATTCTGTACGCCGGCGGCTCGATTGCACTGCTGTTTACCGCCGGGTTCTTCTTCACCCCGGAGACCAACATCGCCGTCACGGAGTTCTGGCGCTGGTGGGTCGTCCACATGTGGGTCGAAGGGGCCTTCGAGTTCTTCATCGTCGCCATCATCGGGCTGACGCTGGTGTCGATGAACCTGCTCAGCCGCCGCAGCGCCGAGAAGGCGGTCATGCTCCAGGCGCTGCTGGTGATGAGTACGGGCGTCATCGGCGTCTCCCACCACTACTGGTGGGTCGGCATGCCCGACATGTGGGTCCCCATCGGGAGCGTATTCTCGACGCTTGAGCTGCTCCCGCTGGTGTTTATCCTCTACGAGGCGCTGGGCCAGTACCGGGCGATGTCGGAAACCGGTGGGTTCCCCTACAAGCTCCCGTTCATGTTCATCATCGCCAGCGGGGTCTGGAACTTCGTCGGTGCCGGCGTGCTCGGGTTCTTCATCAACCTCCCGCTCATCAACTACTACGAGCACGGCACCTACCTCACGGTCGGCCACGCCCACGCCGCGATGTTCGGGGCGTTCGGCTTCCTCGCGCTGGGGATGGTCACCTACATGCTCCAGCTCGCCATCAAGCCCGGCCGCTGGGACGGGTCCTGGCTCCGGGCGGCGTTCTGGTGCTGGAACGTCGGCCTCGCACTGATGGTGTTCGTCTCTGTCCTGCCCGTGGGCTTCCTCCAGCTGGAGGCGGCGTTCACCGGGAGCTACGCCGCGGCCCGGAGCGTGGCGTTCTACAACCAGCCGCTCGTCCAGACGCTGTTCTGGGCGCGGCTCCCTGGTGACACGCTCATCATCCTCGGGACGGCCATCTACGCGGCCGACCTGATCCGCAAGCGGTTCGTCCTCCGGCGGTCCGAGGACGACCCCACGGTCGAGGACATGGCCGTCGCGGAGGGCGTCATGAGCGACGACTGAGTTACCGCCGGGTTTCGGCTGTGGTCATCACGGCCGGAACACGGCTCGCCGACAGCAACGAGAAGAGAGTGAACCGTCGGATCTAGACGGGGAACTGCGTCGCCGTCCCGGCGACGATGACCCACGTCACGAGGACGGCGTTGATCGTCGCGCCGACCCAGACCCGACCCGTCTTCCTGAAGAAGTAGGTGCTGACGAAAGCCACGATGCTGAGCAGGGCGACGAACTGCAGCGCCAGGATTGTCAGCAGCGGGTGGCCAAGCGGCAGGGGCTGGCCAGTCAGCAGTGGGATGTACTGAACCGCCAGCAGCACGACGAACCCACCGACGACGATGAGCCAGTTCGTCGCCATCGCGCGGCGGAGCGACCGGGACTCGCCCTCGGGACGGAGCTGACCGTGCAGGAGCGCACCGAGGACGACGAAGAAGGCAAACAGCGGCAAGAGATACGAGAAGCTGATCCGGAACTGCGCCGGGGACAGGAGTTTGATGGCGAACACCCAGATGCGGAAGTCCGTCTGGAACAGGAACGCCACGACGGCTTCCAGCAGATACAGCACACCGACGGTAACGACACCGGCCAGGACCGAGACGCCGACTGTCCGCGCGCCGTCGCCCGTATCGAGGCCGTAGCTCGCCAGCGACACCGAGGGGTCGTCCGCGTTAGTCGTGTAGTGCCACACCGCGAACAGCACCGCGGTGATGACCGCGTTCCCCAGCGCCCAGACGATCACGCCGTTGTTGATCTGCTGTGGGAACAGCCAACTGAGGCCGATAATCGCCGGTGCAACGTCTTGCAACGGGAAGTACGTCACAATCGGAATCGCGGCGGCGAGCAGCGACGCCCCGTAGCGTTTCGCGCCGGTCATCCCCTTCCCGTCGGGGTACTCCCGTCGGAGCCTGTCGGTCGGTGCCCGGTCGATGAGCAGGCCGCCGACCGGGAACAGCGACAGCACGCCGCCGATGAGGGCAACAAAGGTCCCGAGCGATTTCCAGTACCAGACCTGGTTGCTCGGGTCCATCTCGTCTTCGCCTTCGAGCGTTAGCTGGAGCCATTCGATGGACGCGCCGATGGCTGCGGTCGAGAAGTGGTCGCCGGGGTGAGTGGTTGCCGGGGTGTACAGTTGCCGTGCGGTCCCGTCCTCGACACTGCCGTAGGTACGCCCCTCCTCGACGGCGCTGTCCGTGCCGAACACCGTCTGGAGTTTGTCGCTCTGCTCAACGTCGGACGCACTCGCCGTCCCCCACATCAACGGGGCGAACTCGTCGTACTCGCTGAACACGACGGCGAGGTTCCGTGGGAACGAGTCAGTACCTTCGGGGGCACGGTTCGACCCAGTCGATGACCCCTCGATGACCATCGACTCGTACCCGTCCGGATGGGCCGCGGCCGCCGTGATGACAGTCCAGCCACCCATCGAGTGGCCTTCGAGCCCGATGTTTTCGTTATCGACGTAGTCCAGCGACCGGAGATATTCGAGGCTGTCGGGGCCACCGTAGCCGTTTTTGAACGCTGGCGGGTCCGAGTAGCCGTGGCCGGTCTGGTCGATAGCGAGAACCACGAAACCTCGCCTTGCGTACTCGATAGCGAACGGCGACTGCGTCTCCTTCGAGTTGATGTAGCCGTGGACGGCTAACACCCCCGGCTGTGGGGAAGCGCTGCTCGCCTCCTCAGGGATGTACAGCGTCCCGCTCATCATCGTCCCGTTGGTCCCGGAGAACTTCACATCGCGAACCTCGACGGAACCGGCGTCTGTTTGTACTGTCCATGCGAGCCCGCTCCCGCTGAATATCAGGAGTAGCGACACTGCAGCGACGAACCACAGTCGTCTATCATCGTTCATGATAATACCACGGACGCAGGTGAGACACTCAGTGAATTAAACTTACTGTAAACTCCAAGCCAACGGTAAAGAATTGGGAACGGCGCTGAAAACGGTATTCTAACCCGTTGAAATGGGTGGCAGGTTCCACCCGCGTACTGGGCAGTGCTCCGATTCCCACTTCATTACCAATTATTCGGCGTTATCAATAAACCGGTTTATCGGGCATCTACGGTTACAAATAGCCACTTCAGTTTCAATTACTCGCCCCATGGACGAGGTTACGCGCCGCCGAGTTCGTTGGTCCAGAGGTGTTCGATGTCAGCTTCGAGATCAGCCGTATCGAGCGCTTCGACGCCTGACAGGTGCTCGCGGGCGTCCGTGAGATGCTGCTGGACCGCGGCCACGTCGTCAACCGACTTCGCGGCACAGAGCGACACCCGTGCTCGGTTGATTTCCAGCCGCTCCCCGAGCGCCTGCGTCACCGGGATGTCGTGCTCGTCGCCGAGCTGTGCCATGCGGTCTAGCACGCTCGTCGGGACTTCCAGCTGGACCGCGAGCTCCCGGGACGGCAGATCGACCGTGATATCGGTCGTCTCACACTCGCTCTCACCCCACGGCGCGATAACGTACTCCTGCCCCTCTGTGGACATATAACGTGGGACAGTCCGGACACTCATATTTACTCACAGGCTAACAGGAAGAATGAGGCGTATACCGGTCGGTTCGTCGGTGTTAGTCGTCGGCTTCGGCGGCCGCTGGCCGGGGAATCGTCACGTCCGTGAGCCCCGCTTCGATTTCCTCGCGTCGGCCCTCGAACTTCCCGGGCAGCACCAGCCGGCCACCGAGGTCATCAAGCGGTTCGTCGCTGTCGTACCCGGGGCCGCTCGTGGCGAGTTCGAACAGCACGCCGCCGAACTCCCGGAAGTAGACCGACCGGAACCAGTGGCGGTCGATCTGTGATGTGGGGCGCAGTCCCGCACCGCGAACGGCCTCACGCATCGACTGCTGGTCCTCGTCGGTTGGCGTCTGGAAGGCGACGTGGTGGACCGTGCCGTGGCCCTGCCGGCCGCCCTCGATAGTCGGCAACACGTCGACGTACTTCCCGACAGACCCCGTCGCGGCGTAGCGGGTCCGCTCGTCGCCGGGCGTATCGCCCTGTGCCTGCTCGGTGCCGACTTCCTCGAAGCCCATCTTCTGGAGCAGGTCCTCCGTCGGTTCGGGGTCAGCGAGCCAGAGCGTCACCGAGTGGAAGCCACGGATGGCGGCGTCTTCGGGAACGAACTCCGTCCACGGCTCGGTCGGGTCGTCGTCGGGAATCCCGACTTCGACCAGTTCGACCGGGAGCCCGTCCGGGTCGCGAAACGGGAGGACGGTCTCGCCGAACCGCTCGACACGGTCGTCGTAGTCGACGCCGTACTCGTCGAAGCGGTCCTCCCAGTAGTCGAGGCTTCCCTCGGGAACGCGGAACGCGGTGCGTGAGACCTGTCCAGAGCCGACCTTCCCCTGTGCGTGGTCCTCCCACGGGAAGAACGTCATGCTCGTCCCGGGGTTCCCCGCGGCGTCGGCGAAGAAGAAGTGGTACGTACTGGGGTCGTCCTGGTTGATCGAGCGCTTGACGAGCCTGAGCCCGAGCGTTTCGACCCAAAAGTCCATGTTCTGCTGGGGATCGCTCGCGATGCATGTGACGTGATGGATGCCCGGAGTAGGGGTGGCTTCGGTCATTGGGAGCAATACGTGCCGGAACTACTTGAGTGACTGCTGACGTGAGTGTTACCGGGGTACAGTCGGTAGAAGCTGTTGGCACTGGCGAGTCATGCGACGGACAGCAGTTATATATGACACTGGTGGGACATTCGCGTATGGCAGACGCGGACCGGACAGCGATTCTCGGCGGGACCTTCACACCGATTCACAACGGCCACCGGGCGCTCCTACACAAGGCGTTCCAGACCGCAAGCCACGACGGACGTGGCGATGGCCACGTCATCGTCGGTCTGACGAGTTCCGAACTGGCTACAGAGACGCGTAGCGACCCGGGACACGCGGAGCAGTTGGGTGCGTACGACGACCGCCATGCCGCGCTCGATGCCGAGTTGGGCCAGTTAGGCGAGTCATACACCGCCACTTACGAGATTCTCCAATTAGAGGACACGCAAGGACCAGCCGCGACGCGGGCCGACGTGGATGCGCTCGTCGCCTCGCCGGAGGCGAAGGCACAGCGCCGCGCCTACGAACTCAATCAGCAGCGGCGGGACGCGGGGCTCCACCCGCTGGAGATCCACACGCCGCCGTTTGTCGTCGCCGAAGACGGCACGCGGATCAGCAGCACCCGGATTCGGAACGGCGAAATCGACGTACACGGCCGCCTGCTCGACGCGTCAGAGTGAGGGTGGTGTGAAAAGCGCCAGTTTCTCTGCGCGTCAGACCGTCACTCCATGGTATCCGGACCGTCCGCGTCCAGCCGTTCGGCGGCCCCCGCGACGGTCAGTGGCACGTCGTCCGTCCGGCCCTCGAACAGTCTGACGACTTGTGGCGGGCGCAGGTCACAGTCCCGCAACAGGTCAGTATCAGTCAGGATACGGCGGGTGGGCCCCCTCGCGGCAATCGTGCCGGTATCGTCGAGCAACAGGACCCGGCCCGCGACGTGCGGGACGAGTTCGGTGTCCGGCGTCGAGACGACGAGCGTGACGCCCTCGGCCGCGAGTTCGTCCAGCAGGTCGAGAATCGTCTCCCGGTTCGCGGCGTCGACGTTGCTCACCGGTTCATCGAGCAACAGTACGTCCGGTTCGACGGTGAGCGCGCTGGCGAGAGCAGCCCGGCGCTGTTCACCGCCGCTGAGCCGGAACGGCGGCTTCGACAGGAGGCCGTCGAGGTCGAGCCGGGCCGCGACTCGCTCGACGCGGCGGTCAACCTCCGCGCGCTCGCAGTCGAGTTGCGCCGGCCCGTAGGCGAGGTCTTCGCGAACGGTCGGGTTGAACAGGTAGTCCGCAGGGTTCTGCGTGAGGACGCTCAGACGGCTGCGGACGGTGTCGGCGTCGGTCGTCTCCCCGAAGTACCGGACCCGCCCGCCATCGGGGTCGACCAGCCGCCCAGCAGTTCCAGCAGCGTCGACTTGCCAGCCCCGTTCGGGCCGAGCAGCGCTACGCGGTCGCCGCGCTCGATGGACACATCGACGCCGTCGACGGCCAGCGTTTCATCGGGGTATGCGTACCGGAGGTCAGTCGCCTCGATAGCAGTCACGCGACCACCACCACGACGGCGAGCGCGACGACCAGTCCGAAGGCGAGGTCGGCCCGCCCGAGCGGTTCCCGGGGCTGTGCCGGCGTCGAGCCAGTCCCGCCACGAGCGCGAGCGGCCCGCTGGACCCGCTCGCCGCGTTCCAGACTGCGGACGAGAAACGAGCCCACGAAGTTCCCCGAGTCGCGCCAGTTCCGGCGGAGGCTCGGCTCGGCGATGGTTCGACTCCGGCGAGCCCGGACCATGCGTTCGAGTTCGGCGAAAAAGAGGAGCAGATAGCGGTACGTGATTCCGAGCAGCGAGACGGCAATCGACGGGACCCGGAGCCGGCGAAACGCCGCCAAGAGGTCGGCGAAGCGGGTGGTCAACAGCAGCACGGACAGGAAGCCGACACACGCGGTTACGCGGACGGCGAACGTAAGCACGTAGTCGACGCCAGCGGCCGAGAGCGGGAGCGAGCCAAGCGAGGGACCACCCATCAGGATGGCCTGTGGCGCGACGACGACGAACGCGAACGCCGGCGGGCCGGTCAGCCGCCCCAGGAAAGTACGGATAGGTATCCGAGAAATGGCCGCAAGCACCGAAGCGAGGAGCGCGAGCGCGCTGACGACTGCCAGCGTCCGCTGTGTCACGGTAAGGGCGACGAGCGTCGCGACGCCGACGAGCTTGACCGTCGGCGTGACGGCCTGGAGAAACCCGTCCCGGTCCGGCAGGTCCTCAGCGAGCAGGAACCACTGGGCGCTGGCCGCGATGGCCGCAACGGTCCGGTCGAGCAGGTCTCTGCCGGACATCAGCTACTGCCGCTGGTCGGTATCCGCCCCGAGCAGGCGACCGATGCCGGCACCGAGGAGGAGCGTCAGCGCCGTCCCGACGACGGCCGACACGAACGTTCCGGTTGCACCACCGAGACCGGGGACGCCGTAGTCCGGGAACAGCGCGGTACCGACGGCGGTGGCGTGTTCCGTCGCATCGGTCGCCTCGGCGGCGTTTTCGAGCGGTTCGGCGTAGCCGACCTGACCGGCCGCCCATCCGAACACCGGCGCGAGCAATGTCAGGACCAGCAGCGCGGCGAGGGCACGAGGTAGCCAGTCGGGAAGATCCCGGGCCATCACGCACTCACCTCCGGGGCGGCGTTCGGTCGCAGGTCGGGGCGAGCGCGGGCCAGATAGCGGTAGACCAAGGCGGTGATGGCCCCCTCAATCAGGCCCAACGCGAGGTGCCCGACGCCCATTATCGACAGCGTCGTCAGCAACTGGTACTGGAACGCAGAGGAAAGGCCCAGCTGAAGGGCGGCGGTCAGCGCGCCGGCCGTGATTCCTAACCACCCCGCGACGAAGGCCGCGCGGAACTCGCCGTAGGGAACGAGCAGGCGATAGATGGCGTAGCCGACGTACACCTCGACGACAGCCATGTTGAACACGTTCGCGCCGAGCACCACGAGCCCGCCGTCACCGAAGACGAGCGCCTGAATCGTGACGACAGTCGCGACACAGAGCGCGCCCAGGTGCGGACCGAGGAGAATCGCCGCGAACGCGCCCCCGACGAAGTGGGCGCTGGTGCCCCCGGGAATTGGCCAGTCAAGCATCTGTGCGGCGAAGATACTCGCTGCGACGACACCGAGCAGCGGCGCGCGCGCATCGGAAATCTCACCGTTGACACGCTTGGCAGCGACGCTCAGAACGACGACCGCAAGCGCACCGAACAGCAACGCAAGCGGTAGATCGATATATCCGTCGGGAATGTGCATGCTACCCGGGTCTGGCCCCGGCGCAGTAATAATACTTTTTCATCGGGCAGTATTACTGCCGACGAGTGAGTATTACCGAAGCCCGGATATCCATATGCGAGCCCCTCTCTATCGACACACATGAGTGAGGACCTCGACCGGATCAGCCTGACACTCCCCTCGTCGATGGTCGACCGACTCGACGGTATCGTCGACGACTGGGAGTACGCGAGCCGGTCGGAAGCCATTCGTGACTCGCTACGTGACTTCTTTGCGACCTACGAGTGGGAGTCCGGTGACGAAAAACACCACCACGGGACCATCGTCATCGTCCACGACCACCACGTCTCGGGCATCGCAGACGAGCTTCAGACGGTCCAACACGAGATGGCCGACATCATCACCTCCGTCCAGCACATTCATCTCTCCCACGACACCTGCATGGAGACCCTGGTCGTCGAGGGCGCGGGCGGCAATATCACGGAGCTAGCCAACCGTCTCCGGGCGATTGGTGGTGTCCAACAGGTCAAGGTCGTCGTCGTGGACGAGTGAGTTGTGGGCGTGTGAGTCGCCTTCCCCTCGAAAATATGAGACTCCGACCGCATTGCAGACCGTTCTGCCAGTGGTGGACATGGGCCCTGCCGGATTTGAACCAGCGCTCAATCGGTTATGAGCCGATCGCTTTAACCAGACTAAGCTAAGGGCCCTTCAGAATGGTGTTGATGAGTCCGCATCTTTAGCCTGTCGGGTTGGAGTGGTGGGGTTCGGAGAGACAGGTGGGTCGATACAGAGAGTTTCGTGCATCGGCTGCATATCTCACCGTCCAGCGGCCCTGAAAGCCGACAGTGACGGAGTCGCAGCGCTCGTCGATTTGTGAGTGAAAGAACGACGCCACCGCCAGGGCTCGAACCTGGGACAACCTGGGTAACAACCAGGTGCTCTACCAACTGAGCTACGGCGGCGCGAACGCATCCAATCATTGCCAGAGTTGGTAATTAGGGCTTTCGTTTCCAGTCGGCATCGACACGCTTTCACGCACTTGTGCGCAAGCGGCGGTATGAGCGATGAGTTCGACGCCGTCGTCGAGGAGATGCGAGCACGGGCCTCGCCAACCGACGACGAGCGAGCGCAGTTACAGCGGGTCGCCGACGCGGTGATGGCCGACGCCGAGGCGGCCGTCGCCGACCTGCCGG
>NZ_WPCB01000004.1:0-138597 GCF_009741785.1 Haloarcula sp. CBA1122 | reverse complement strand
CGTCAGCGGTCGGCTCGGGGGACTCATCGCCGGCCGGTGCGCCGGCTGATTCGGGTGCGGGCTCGGCGTCGGCGGCGTCTGCGGGCGCGCCCTCCTGGGCCGCGTCGGCCAGTTCTTCGTGGTCCGGCGTCTCGATGTCGGCCTCGCCGGGCTCATCCACTTCCGTCCCGCTCTGGAAGTCAGTGCCGTACTCCTGTTCGATTTCCTCGCGTTCGTCCTCGTCCAGTTCGAACTCGGTGTCGAAGTCGCCGAGGTCACCGCCGTTGTCGGGTTCGGACGACGACTCCGGTTCGTCCTGTCCCATCGCGTCGGCGTCGGTCACCGGCTCACTCGACACCGGTGGTTCGTCCACGGGCTCGCTCTGTTCAGGCGTCGAGGACACGTCCTCACCCACGGACTCACCCGGCGTGGTTTCGTCGGCTGCGGCGTCGGTCGCTGTCTCGGGCGTCTCGACGGGTGCGTCACTCGTGGCCGCGCCGGCGTCTGGCTCTGTCGACTCGTCGCCGACCGGTGCGCCGGGCGAACCGGGCGCGGGCTCGGCGTCGGCAGCGTCTGCGGGCGCACCTTTCTCGGCCGCGTCGGCCACCTCCTCGTCTGTCGTCGGCTCAGTAGCGCCGGACTCGGTTGCCGTCGCGTCTCCCTCTGCGTCCTCAGTCGCCGTCTCCGGGGTGGAAACGTCAGTATCGAGGTCGAGAGAGGCAAGGAGCGGAATCGGGTCGTCGGTCCCGTCGTCCGGTGACAACGACAGCCCTTCCGCCTCGTCCGTGTCGCCGGCGACGACACGAGCGGCGTCGAGCGCCGTCGTCCGGAGCGCGTCGAGGTAGTCGCCGGTCGTGCCGTAATGATCCAGCGCGAGCGTGATGCCGGCCGCGGCACTCTCGTCGATGCCTTGGTCCAGCAGCGCGAGGCGGAGTTCGTCGCCGGCTAAACCGGCCTGTTTCGCGCTGGCCATCTGTCCGATGCGCGAGACGGTCTGCTCGGCGGCCTGGACGACCCAGCGGTCCCGCGTGTCCGCGTCGACCTCGCTGATACTCTCGGGTCGCACCGAGGTGAACACCCGGTCGCTGTCGTCGGGCTGGAAGGTGCGGGCCTTGCCCGTGACGGCGACGAACATCGGCGGGTCGGCCCCTTCCAGAAACGCCAGTTCGTCGGGCTGGTACTGGCCGGCGTAGATGACGAACGGGCCGGTCGGGTCCACGACCCGGGCGCGCAACACGTCGTCGTTGACCTGTTCGAGTTCGGTGAGGACGCCGACGAGGAACAGGCGGTTGACCCGCGCGCCGGTCGGCGTGACGACGTAGTTCGGCGCGCGCTCCTCGTCGGACTCCGAATACGAGAAGTCGGCGTCGTCGAACTCCGCGGCGAACAGCCGATGGGCGACCTCCCGGCGGCCGGGGCCGCTGTCGCCGGATTCGCTCATGTGTCCGCCTCCTGTAGGAGGGTCCGCGCACGCGTCGCCGGGTCGTCGCCGGCCTCGACGAAGGTCGAGGCGGTGAGGTTCGCGCCGTACTCGTCGACCGACAGCGACCCGCGGACGACGTACTCGCGGCCCACGATGCGGTCGCTGATGCGCTCGGCGACCACCTCTTTGTCCATCGCGTCGCGGGCGTGCTCGCGGGCGTCGTCGAGGTCGCCGCCGTACACCCTGGCAGTGAGTTCGTCGTCAAGTACTGCGGTGACGGTGTCGGTCCCGTCGTCGAGGATGGCCTTCGTCCGCAGGTCGTCCTCGCCCTCGACAGCGCCGTGGGAGCGGCACTGGCCGTTCTGGATGACGCGGCCACACTCCGGACAACGCTCGATGAGGCCGGAGCCGTCCCGCACCTCGATGACGTTGCCGGCCAGTTCCACGTCGAACAGGCCGCCGCTCTCGACAGCCTCCCGGATGGACATCCGGGGCGCGTCTTCGGTGACCTCGACCGTGCGGTCCAGCGCGGTCACCGTCGAGAACTCCGAGACGTTTACCGACGGTGCACCGCGGAACTCGCGGACGAACGTCTCGTCGAGGCGGACGGACGCCCCTTCCTCGATTTCCTCGTGGGGCTCCCAGTCAGTGAAGGGGAGGCGGCCGCTCTCGTCGCCGAGGACGCCGCTGAGAATCGTCGTCTCGCCGTCGCGGCCGTCGATGACCTTCTGCTCGCACTCCAGCACCTGCACCTCCACAGTGATGCCGCGGTCACCCGGTGCGAGGTCCTGCAGCGCGGCGCGGCCGCCGACCTCGTAGTCGATGTCGAGCGTCTCGTCGACGACTTCCGGGTCGGTGCTGTCGCCCAGATTGAGCTCCGGCTGGCCGTCCCACTCGCGGACGCCGGCGTTGCCGAGCCGGACGGTCTGGCCGGGCTGGAGGTCGCCCGAGAAGCCGTCCCAGGCCGTGTAGGATATCTTCCCCGTCTCGTCGGCGAGTTGGCCCTCGCGGATGACGTGCTGTTCCCCGTTGTACTGGATGGAGCGACGACCCGACGTGAGCACCACGGCGGTGACCGTCACGTTCGAGTCGTCGGTCGACACCTCGCTGATGGCCTTGCTCGACGGCGTGCCGTCGCCGCTCGAGCCGCCATCGCCGTACTTCCGTCTGAGGCTCTGCTTGGCCTCGTCCATCGGGACGGAGTAGTTCACGAGGTTTTCCAGGTCGCGTGTGACCTCCTCTTTGTCAACACCGAGGTCGGAGGCGAGCTCCTCGGCATGGTCTTCGAGAGACATCGACTGACGGTTCGACGGGAGCACTCAAAAGCGTTTTCGGCCGGCCGTGCAAGTCACGACCGTTCACACCTGTTCAAAATCGCCCACAATTCTTATTTGTGATACTGTAATCTCTCAGGATATGGGCGTTGACTGTGTTGGGACGTTTCAAATGGCTAAAAAGTACGTTATCGGAGATATTCGACTAGTCGGGATTCGTGATATCAGATCAAATAATAACGGCAGTCGCCCGGGGGCCTGACTGTGGGCAGTATGTTCGGGTCGAAGCCGTCGGAGGCGCACGTCATCTGGCGGAGTGGCCGGAACAACGACGGCAAGAAGAAGTTCGATTTCGAGTATCTGGAGCTGTGGGCCGCCCACTTCGGCGTCGACTTCGAGCAGTGGACCCGCGTCGATCACGACCGCGGTGACGAACCCCGCGAGCAGTTCGCTTGCGTGTTCCGCTGGGCGAAAAGCGGCGGGCAGGAGCTGTCCGTCGGCGACGAGGAGTGGACGATGGGGTCCCAGCGCAAACCCCGCACGTTCCTCGAAATCGACGAGGAAGGGATGGTCAGGCTACGGGGCTGGAGCACGGAGACGACGCTCGACGTCGAAGAACTCGTACTGAAAAAGACGGTGCTGAAGCTGAAAACCGGCGACGGCACCGTGAAGAAACTCGACGTCCGGAAGCTGTCGAAGCGCCCCGAAACAACGTCCTCCTGACTGTAACCCAAAAGCCGTTTGACGTGTCGCCGGCACGAACGAGTATGCACGTCGTCGTCAACGCCGCCATGAGTGTCGATGGGAAACTCTCCTCCCGCCGCCGCGAACAGATCGCTATCTCCGGCCCGGACGACTTCGACCGCGTCGACCAGCTTCGAGCCGACAGTGATGCTGTGATGGTCGGCGTCGGTACGATTCTCGCTGACGACCCCTCACTGACCGTCGACGACGCCGACCGCCGCGCCGCCCGGGCCGACCGCGGCAAGCCGGAAAATCCCGCACGCGTCGTCGCCGACTCCCGCATCCGACGCCGCCGGACGCCACAGTGCTGGACGGTCGCGCCCAGACCTACCTCCTCGTCAGCGAAGCCGCCCCGCCGGACTTCATCGAGGAGATGGAAGACGCCGGCGCGTACGTCATCGCCGCCGGGCAGGACCGGGTCGACCTGACGACGACGCTTGCGAAACTGGAGGGCGACGGTATCGACCAGCTCATGGTCGAGGGTGGCGGCGAACTCATCTTCGGCCTGCTAGAAGAGGCGCTGGTCGACGAGCTGTTCGTCTACATCGGGCCGAAGGTCATCGGCGGCCGGGACGCGCCGACGCTGGCCGACGGCGACGGCTTCATCGAGGACTTCCCGGAGCCGGAGCTGGCCGGCGTCGAACGGCTCGACGACGGCGTGGTGCTACACTGGCAGTTCTAAGAACTGGCCGACAGAATTAGTGGTCGTGGCCGGTCAGCTCGGCGAAGGACTGGCCGAAGCGCTCTTCGAACAGTTCGCTGGTTTCCTCTTCGAGCGCGACGATCTGCTCGTCCGGCTCGCCCTGCGCGTGGTGGACAGCGCTGTGAATCCGCTGGGTCATGCCGAACATCGCGATGTCGCCGACGACCTGCGGGTCCGTCTCCTCGGGCGACTCTCGGAGGATGTCTACGAGTTCGCTTGGGACGGTGAGTTCGTCGGTCTCTTCGCCGTCGTCGATAGTCAGCGTGACAGTATCGGTTGCCATGCCGCTCACTCCGGGGGCTATCCTAAAGGGTCTGTGGATGTGGGGACGAACGAAGAAACAACTGCGCTAGTCGTCGACTTCTGCCGCGGCCTCGGACTCCGCCTCGGCGGCGGCCTCGGCCTGTGATTCGAGGTACTCGTCGGCGTCGATGGCGGCCTTACAGCCCATCCCGGCGGCGGTGACGGCCTGCTGGTAGTGGTAGTCGACCACGTCGCCGGCACCGAAGATCCCGTCGACGTCGGTGGCGGTCTGGTCGCCGCCGGTGCCGCCGTGGGTCTGGATGTACCCGGTATCGTCCAGCTCGACGCCGGTGTCTTCGAGGTAGTCGGTGTTAGGCGTGTGACCGATGGCAATAAAGACGGCACCAACGTCGAAGTCGAAGGTTTCGGTCCCGTCGGCGTCGAGCTTCTCGCTGGGATGGCCCGCGTCGTTCTGTGCGAGGGTGACGTGGTCGACCCCGTTCTCGGGTGAGCCGTGCATCTCCAGCAACTCGGTGTTTCGCATGATCTCGATTTCGCCCTCGTCGACCTTCTGCTGGACGCGGTCGATCCAGTAGTCCTCGGCGCGGAACTCCTCGCGGCGGTGTGCGATGTAGACGGTGTCGGCGAACTTCGTGAGGAAGTGGGCCTCCTCCATGGCCGCGTCGCCGCCGCCGACAACGAGCATGTCCTCGCCGCGGAAGAACGCGCCGTCACAGGTTGCACACGTCGAGACGCCGTAGCCCATCAGCTCGTCCTCGCCGGGGACGCCCAGCGTCCGGGCGCTGGCTCCGGAGGCGGCGATGAAGGCGTCGCAGGTGTACACGTCGCCGTTCGACAGTTCCACGCGGAACGGCCGTTCGCTGTCGTCGATGTCGGCGACGATGCCGTGTTTCAGCTCGGTCCCGAACCGCTCGGCCTGCTCTTTCATGTTGTTGATGAGGTCCGGACCGGAGAGCCCCTCGGGGAAGCCGGGGAAGTTCTCGACTTCGCTGGTCAGCGTGAGCTGCCCGCCCGGTTCGTCGCCTTCCAGAACGAGTGGGTCGTTGTTACTTCTGGCGGCGTAGATGGCCGCTGTCAGTCCCGCTGCGCCGGTGCCAGCGACGATGAGTCGTCGGTGTTCGACCGATTCTGTCATTAGCCAAGCTAGACTACCGGGCCGTATTTAGCTTGTGTTGTCGTGCGCCGAACTCGCACTGGGACGACACGCTTAGGCCACTGCCACCGTTCGCTGAGGGTATGGCCGCAGATCTCGAAGAGAAGACCGACCGCTACGAGGGACTGCTCGCCGAGGCGCTCGACGCGGCATCAGTCGCGCCACCTGAAGGGACGCCGATGCACGACGCCGCACTGGAGTGTGAAGAGATGGCGGCGGCGTATCTGGCGGACGGTCGCCACTTCAGGGACGACGACGACCCGGTCAACGCGCTGGCATCGTTCTCGTACGGGCATGCGTGGCTGGACGCGGGCGCACGTATCGGACTCTTCGACGTTCCGACCGAGGGTCACCTATTCACTGTCTGAAACTATGGTCTAATTTGGGTCCCAGTTCGGAAACCGGTTAACTGTCAACAGTCCTCCGAATCGTCCGGGTTTCCATGAAACAGACCAGGCGCAGTGTGTTACGGAGTATCGGTGCCGGAACAGCAGTCGCAGTCGGTGGCGTCGGTGCCGCGAGTGCCGCGCCGCCGAGAGACGGCGATACGATCGTTGACGTGGCCATGGCGGCCGACGGCTTCGACGTGCTGGTGGCCGCAGTGCAGGAAGCCGGCCTCGTCGACACGCTCAGCGGGAACCGTCAGCTGACGGTGTTTGCGCCGACCGACGATGCGTTTAACGCCGCGGGAATCACTGTCGACAACGTCGGCGATGTCGACGACGAGTTCCTCGTGGACGTCCTCACGTACCACGTCGCACCGGGCGAGCGAGACGCAAGCTCCGTCGTCGACTCGGAGAAAATCCCGACGCTGAACGGGGCGAAGATCGACGTAGACGGGACTGACCTCAACGGCGACCAGGCCGATATCGTCGACACGAACATCGAGGCCTCCAACGGCTTCATCCACGCCATCGACGGCGTGTTGCAGCCGTAACCCGGCGCACGACTATCTCGAGCCCGTGCGTGACAGCCGGCCAGAATTGCCACCCCGCGACGACCGCTTCGGGTTCTTGATGCCCACCGCTGACAATTAGCTTCCGCCGTTACGCTCGTAGGCAGCTATCGCACAATCGGCCAGTGGATATACGTACGCCCGGAGAGTTGGGTCTGCTGATGGAGGGTGTCCTCTGGTACGTTCTCTCCGGGACCCGTGGGGGGCCAAACAGAGCCCGTATCCTCAAGGCCCTCAAGCGACGGCCCCGGAACGCTAACCAACTGGCGGAGGACCTTGACCTCGATTACAAGACCGTCCGGCACCACCTTGACGTGCTGTTGGACAACGGCGTCGTCGACAACACCGGCGGCGACTACGGCTCCGTCTACACGCTGACGGACAGGACCGAACAGTACTGGGACACCATCGAGGAAATCATCGCGGAGATCGAGTGACAATGGCTGAAATCGGGAAAGGAGTCTTACCACGAGCCGGCATAGGAGGGCACAGATGGCAGTCTGGATGACCGCGGCGAGTGTCGCGTCCGCGCTCAACGTCGTGGTCCTGCTCGTGCTACTGTCAGTCTGGGTCCGGAACTACCTGGCAGTGGGTTCGAAACACGCGCTCGGACTGACGGTCTTCGGGGTACTGTTGCTCGCCGAGAACTGCCTGTCCGTCTACTACTACGTCCTTGACCCGGAGGTCGCCGTGCTGTTGCGAAGCGCCGCCCCTGTCGCCGGTCGCGCGATGACATTCGTTGCGATACTGGAGCTCGGAGGGCTGCTGTTTCTGGCGTGGATCTCGCTCGATTGAGCGGTTGCCGCGACATCCCTCAAACGGGGGCTGTCGTCGTGTGGATGTATGTATCTGGTATGCAACTGTAACCAAATCATGCCAGTTGGTAACATCGCTTTTTATATTTCATCACTCCCCCACGATGTGCGGAACCACACGGTGACTCCCGCTGACCCGGTAATTCCGGGACCCACTTGCCGCTCCCGACCGATCAGGAGCGGTCGTATCGAGGTGAGGACTGGTCGTTCGACGGAGCACAGATGGAGTCGCACGGCGGTGCAGCCCCCCATTTATGCGTTGTGCACGGACGGCGGCGATAACCACCAAGATTATATAGCCGTACGGCGGGCCATGTCATACCCTATCACCCCGCTATCCGGCGGTTCCTGCGGAAATCCGGGGAAAGATTTATATACTTTACGGACTAACTATAGGATAAGGCAGTTTCCCCAAACAGTCTTAAAATTTCTGCACCCGGCAGAACAGAACTCCCAATCATGAGTGAATCACCAACGCGGACGAGCACACGAGAACGAGACGAGCAAATATCCGAACCGACGGAGCAGGAGGCTGTAGAGGCCTGTCCCGAATGTAGTGGCAACGTCGTTACGGACTCCGAACACGGCGAAACAGTCTGTGAGGACTGTGGACTGGTCGTCGAAGAGGACGAGATCGACCACGGGCCGGAGTGGCGGGCGTTCAACTCCGCAGAGAAGGACCGCAAGTCCCGCGTCGGTGCGCCGACGACGAACATGATGCACGACAAGGGGCTCTCGACCAACATCGGCTGGCAGAACAAGGACGCCTACGGGCGTTCCCTCTCCAGCGAGCAGCGCCAGAAGATGCAGCGGCTCCGGACCTGGAACGAGCGGTTCCGTACCCGTGACTCCAAGGAGCGCAATCTCAAGCAGGCGCTGGGCGAAATCGACCGGATGGCCTCGGCGCTGGGACTCCCCCAGAACGTCCGCGAGACATCCAGCGTCATCTACCGGCGCGCGCTCGGTGACGACCTCCTTCCGGGCCGCTCCATTGAGGGCGTCGCCACGTCCGCGCTGTACGCGGCCGCTCGCATGGCCGGAAACCCCCGGTCGCTGGACGAGATGGCCCGCGTCTCCCGCGTCGAAAAGATGGAACTCACACGGACCTACCGGTACATCGTCCGGGAACTCAGCCTCGAAGTCCAGCCGGCGGACCCGGAACACTACCTCCCGCGGTTCATCTCCGACCTCGGACTCAGCGAGGAGACCCAGCGACAGGCACGGGACCTCATCGAAGGTGCTCGCCAGTCGGGGATGCTCTCCGGCAAATCGCCGGTCGGCATCGCCGCAGCGGCCGTCTACGCCGCCGCGTTGCTGACCAACGAGAAGGTCACACAGAGTCAGGTCAGCGACGTCGCCGACATCTCCGAAGTGACTATTCGAAACCGGTACAAGGAACTCCTCGAAGCCGAGGACCTTCCGGCCTGACGCCCGGGTGAAGGCAGACTAATGGGGAGACGCCAAGGCTTTTTATCGTTGGATATGTGTGTGTGAGTAACATACATGGAGGAAGCGTACGTTCGATTGCTCTGTCCTGAGTGTAAGAAAGACTGGGAGTCGACGCCAACGGACTTGCCGCGACACGACACGACGTTCCACTGCCCGAACTGTCACGCGAGCCATCGGCTCGCCGTTTTTACCCGCACGGAAAACGACTTGCAGACGCTGAAAGGTCTGCAGTAGCTACTCGCTCGTCGCCGAGCGGGCGCCACACGCCTCACAGCGGAGCAACAGCGCGCCCTGTTCCCGTTCCAGTTGCGTGTCCGGCAGCCCACACTCCGAGCAGAGCACGAACTCGTCGACGTACTCGTCGATGGACGCCTCGATACGGTCGGCATCGAACTCGCCGGTCAGGCGCGCTCGACCGCTCTCGTCGATGTGGCCGCTTGTCCCGAGGTCGTTCTGGAGGAACTTCATCACATGGTCGTCCTCGCGTCCGAGCCGGGAACACGTCGACTGGAAGTTCTCGTAGACGGTGACGTTCCCTTCCTGTCGGACGTCTGGATCGGGGACCTCGAACCGCTCGCTTGTGCCGTCAATCTCGGGCGTCTCCTCCATCGCCCGGTCGAGCATGTCGTCGTATTCCATACTCCTACGTCACAGAGCGGTCAACAAAAACTTTTCATACGGACTGTTTGAGCGATTTCCCGGTCTGTGTCGACCCCGAGGTCGGCACTATCCGGAACTATCTACAAGAATCCGTCACAGCCGGTGGTGGCCCGCTATCGCCAGGCTGTAAGTGTGCAGGTCTCGTCCGCTACCATCGAAATCCAGATGTCATCGTGGGCAATATCGGCGATGACGAACCGCTGCTGGCCGTCGACATCGTCGACAGCACACATCACATCAGACGCAGTGCCCGACCGACGGGTGGGACGTTCAACCTCGTAAGACACAATTGTTTATCTAGGATGTGCGGTAATGAATGTGTCGTACTCGTTTCGTCTTTTGATACTCTGAAATCCGGTCGCTGACGCAACAAAACGGCTCGTGTCTCGCTATTGCCGTTGTGAGTATCAAGGTCGATCCAACAATTGTCGATGCCCACGACCGAAGACAGCTGTTCTGAACTGCCGCGAGAAGTGCGGCTCTGTCAGGGTGCGAGCCGGTTCTTGCGTCCCTTCATCTCCCGCTCGTAGTAGTCGAAGGTCTTGGGACACCAGTCGGCTGCCAGGTCGAGCATCTCCTCGGTCATCTCCCGGATCTCCCACTGTGCGTCCGCCGCGGCTCGCATGTCCGCGACGTGCATCAGCATCCGGGCGTTCATCGACATCACGATGTTCACCTTTGTTCCGATTGGCAGCACGAACCGAGCGTCTTCCGGTGGCATTCCCAGCTCAAGCAGTTCCTGGTACGATTCGACCGCCTGTTCGATGGTGTCTTTGAATATTTCCGTGCGCTCCTCGAACTCCTCGTCGGAGACGCTCGCTTTCTGCTGGTTCCGGCCGATCCAGTCCGGGTCCGTCGCGGACGGCGGCGTCACGACCAGTTCGCCTTCCCGGACGGCTTCGGGGTCCACGTCGTCGAAGGAGACGTACCGCATCGACTGCACGTCGAAGGAGACGTGGCGGTGGCGGGTGATCTGGGCCATACAGGAGCGGGAGACCCCCTCCACGGCGAAGGTCGCCTGCGCGTGCTCGAACGGACCGAAGTGGCCGTGGTCGAGCAGGTGGCCGATGAGCGTCTCCTTCTTGTCGTCAAGGGTGTCTCCGTCGACCTCAGCCATCGTCGCTTCGAACGACTGGCTGCCGACGGAGGTGTCGCTGTAGTCGTTACGTGCTGCCTTGCAGATGAGGTCCTCGGGGTCGTCTGTGGCTTCGAGCAGCTTTACGTCCATATCGGGTGGGTGAACCGGAGCGGCAAAATACTTCCTTCCCGGACCGACACGGGGTTCGGACCGCCTGTGGATGGCGACGTACTCAGATGTCCTGCCAGTCGGTCGGCTCGCCGGCGAGGCCGAGCACGCGGGCCTCGCGGCCGCCGCCCTCGGCGTCGCGCACGTCGATCATCCCGTCGAACGCCTGCTTGATGACCTGCAGTGTCTGGTCGTCGTGGGCTCCCGAGTCGATGGTGAACACGCCGATGTAGCCCGCGGAGTCCAGCCGCGAGGACAGCACATGACAGAACTTGAACACGGTCTTCTTGTCCGTGTAGGTCAGCATCGTCGACAGCGAGACGAGGGCCAGACGGCCCTGTTCGTTGCCGGCGTTGTGTAGTCCCTCCAGCGCCTTCGTGATGCCGATACCGATGCCGGTGAGATCACCGGGCGAAGAGACGTGGTGGGCGTGGGCGTTGCCGATTGCCTCCTCGTCCGTGCCACCTTCGCCCCGACAGTCGATGACACCGAGCTGGGAGTCGTCGAGGTCGGGCACGAGCGACCGGAACTCCTCGACGACGCTGCCCGCGCCGTCTCCGGTCGTCACGACCACTGCGCCGTCGTCCTTTCGCAGACCATCGGCGAGAATATCGTATGCGAGTCGTTCCTTCCCGCTCATTGCTGGGCCGGAGATCAGGATGCTGGACCCTGGCCGGACCTCACTGAGCGCATCGAACTCTAGTACTGAGGTGAGATCATACATTGTTTGTCGCTCAGTTGTCTTCATCGTCGCTCAGTCCGCGAAGCGTTGCGATGAAATCGGAGTCGTCTTCGATGCCACCGAGTGTCTCCGAGAGGTCGTCTCGCATCTCTGCGACTCTCTGGGTCAGTTCGTCGTACTGGTCACTCTCCGCCAGCTCTGCGCTCGATTTCGTCGCTTCCAGCGTCGCCTGCTTCTCGACGAGCGCGTAGTACTCCTGCAGCAGAGAGTCGTACTCGGAGCGGTCGAGCAGATTGTCGACCGTCTCGTGGAGCTGTTCGCTCCGGATCGGCTTTGAGAGGTATGCATCAAAGCCCATCTCCAGAATATCGAAGTCCGGTTCGACGGCAGTGACCATTGCCACCCGACAGCCCAGCTTCCGCTCGCGAATACGCTCCAGCACTTCGTCCCCGGAAAGTCCGGGCATCATCCGGTCGAGCAACACGACATCGACATCCGCGTCCAGTTGCTCCAGGCCCTCGTCGCCGTTCTGTGCCATGCGGACCTCGTACTCCTGTTGCAGCCACAGTTTGTACGTCTCGGCAACATCTGGTTCGTCTTCGACGATAAGCACCACAGGTAGGTCCGAATCTGACATAATGTTCTACTATCCCCCGTTTGCATATCCACGTACATAGCCCTGTGGGTGCGGGCGTGTAGCGCGTCTCGGCCGGTGACAGAACGATACCCACATCCGGGACGACGGCAAACAGGCCTGTAATGATCCGAAACCTCGCCCGTGGGCAGCAGGCCTTCACGAGCAACGTGTTCCTCGTCACTGGGGACCGAACCGTTCTGGTCGACGTCGGCAACGAGTTCGACGTGGTGTCGGCCGTCGAAGAGCACGTCGACGACATCGACGCTGTTGCGGTCACCCACACCCACTACGACCACGTCGAGAACCTCGACAGCGTCGTCGACGCCTTCGACGTGCCGGTGTACGGCTACGACACGGACCAGGACGGTGTCGAGCACGCTATCGCTGATGACGGAACGATACAGCTAGGTGACCACGACTACCGGGCGCTGCACACGCCCGGCCACAAGAACGACCATCTCTGCTTCTACTCGGACGAAGCCGGCGTCCTGTTCGCCGGCGACCTCGTATTCGCCAACGGGAGCTTCGGCCGGACCGACCTCGACGAAGGCGACCGTAGTCTGCTCGTCGACAGTATCGAGCAGGTGCTGTCGGTTGTCGACGAGGACCTACAGGAGATGCACACCGGCCACGGGCCGAGCGTCACCGACGCGCCGTATCAGGACATCGAACTGGCCCTGCAGGCCGCGAAGTTCTGAGGCTGCGGCTGAGCGATAGTTTTAGTCGAAGGCACAGGCCAGCAAGGCGTCGTAGGCGTGGTCGTACGCATCGGCGACCGCCGCCGGGTCGTTGCGCTGCTCGCTGTCGAGCGCGGGCAGGCGCACCGCGGCGACCTGCTCGATAAGGTCGACGACGTTCGGCACCCGTTCCTCCAGTTGGCCGTCGCCGGGACCACCGGTGGCGATCTGACAGGCCTTGCTGTACCGGTCGCCGTCGTAGATGCGTGCTCGTCCCGGCTCGACGACGGCCACGGCGTCCGGTTCGATGCCCGACAGCGGCCGGGCCACGTCGCCGTAGGACTCTACGACCGCCCGGTCCGTCGTCTCGATGTCCGCGGCGAGTGACTCCAGTGCCTCGACGTGCATCACCCGCATCAGGTCGTTGAAATCGGCGACTGAGGTGACCCGTGGCGCGTTGGCAACCGGGAGTCGTTCGGCAACGGACTCCGGCAGGTCGACGGTCCCGTTGACGACGTATTCGACCCCGGTTTCAGAACTCGGACGGCCGACCCGGTCCACGACGAACTGCTGGTTTTCTTTCCCGAGCAGGCCCGTCTCGGCTCCCGGTGAGGGGTGCCAGAGGCGGTGAATCGGATTGATCTCTTCCGGTGCGACATCGCTCGGTGACGCGGCCGCGAGGCGCTTGGCGTCCTTGCCGTACAGCCGCCCCTCGTTTGTCGCTCGCTGATAGTCGTCGTGGTCGAACCAGTAGTTGTTGCCCGCTCTGGGCTTGAACCCCTGAGCGCTGGTCCGTTCGAGCAGGCCGACGCTGAACGTGGTCTTGCCCGCGTCGACCCGGTCACTGCCGGCAACGAGGAGCTTCATGACTCAGCGAGGCCGTACAGCCCGACGACGTCGTCGTCCTGCGGGTCGGCGATGACGAGGTCGTCCTGATTGAAGATCATCCACGGGATGGCCCAGTCGATGAACACCGACTCGCTGGCCTCGCTGAGTTCGGCGTCCGCCGGGAGGCCCTGCAGGAGGCGGGCGATTTCCGGGATGGTGTACAGTTTGTCGGCGTCGAGAATGTCCGCGGGTTCGTGGAGCTCGAACGACAGTATCTCGTCGAACTCCTGCTTGTCGACAGGCATACCCGCCGGTATGCCGAGCGAGTGGGTAAATCCCTCGAACTGGGCGGAACCCATTTACTCGCAGAGCCGGATTATACGTCAATGGCCACGCTGCTCGTTGCATATGCCTTTTCCCTGCTTGTCGTGGCCGTTGTCCTCGGGACGCTGTCGGTGTACGCGTGGAGCCGGCGTGACTCTCCCGGCGGGACCGCGCTCTCTGTTCTGCTCGCCGGGCTCTCGATATGGGACCTCTGTGCCGCGGTCGGTGTTTTGACGCGCGGGACTGAGTTGGCTCTGTTCTTCGCGTACGGCCTGTACGTCGGCGTGATGCCCGCGATGGCCGGCCTGTTCGTGTTCGCGCTGGCCTACACCGGCCGCGACCGGTATCTCGGCTGGCGGGCCGTCGCGTTACTGGCTGTCGAACCTCTCGTGTTCTTTGCCGCGCTGTTTGTCGGCCCCGACGGTGCGATATACGCTATCTCCGGCCCGACGGACGCTGGTATGTACGGCTGGGAGATAACCCCTGGACCGGTCTTCTGGGGGCATCTGGTATACTCCTATGCACTCATCGCCGTGTCGAGTGCGCTTCTCATCCACTACGCACTCGTCTCCGGCGGCCTGTACCGGAAGCAGGTGTACGCCGTCCTACTGGCTATCGTGCTCCCGTGGTTCGGGAGCGTTGTCAGCATCTTCGGTGATACCGCAATCGAATTTACACCGCTGTTGCTGGCTGGCACCGGGCTCACGCTCTCGTGGGCGTTTTTCAAAGGCAGACTGCTGGACATCTCACCGGTCGCCTACCGGGAGGTCGTCGAATCCCTCAACAGCGCTGTGTTCGTCGTCGATACGGACGATACGATAATCGAGGCCAACGACGTCGGCCGGCAACTGCTCGGGGACGAAGATATCGTCGGGAAATCCGTCGAGGACGCGCTCGAAACGTCGCCAAAGCTACTGGAAAAGTACCGCGGCCTGAACGACGACGCCGAGGAAACGCAGGCCGTCATCGAGCAGCGCGACCGGTTTTTCGACGTCCAACTCACCCCGCTGTATGACTCCCACGACGCGCTGGTCGGACGCGTGTTTCTCGTCCACGAAATCACCGAGCAGAAAGAGCGCGAGCGGGAACTCGAACGCCGGAACCAGCAGCTCGACCAGTTCGCCGCTGTCCTCTCTCACGACCTCCGGAACCCGCTGAACGTGGCCTCGGGCCGACTGGCGCTGGCCCGAGAGCGGAACGACCCCGAAGAGTTCGACCGTGTCGAGGAGGCCCACGACCGGATGAGTAGCCTCATCGACGAGGTACTCGCCTTCGCCCGCGACGAAAAGACGACTGACAGGGTCGAGCTACAGCTTTCGGCGCTGGCGAAGGCGGCCTGGGGCCACGTCGACACCGGCAAGGCGACGCTGCGAATCGACGGCGACCGGGAGATTATCGGCGACCGTGACCAGCTCCTGCAACTGTTCGAAAACGTGGTTCGGAACAGTGTGGAACATGGTTCCACAGGCAATCGACCAGATGCCGACGACAGCGCTGACCACGGGCACAGTCGGACAGAGTCCGACGACAGTGTGGCACACGGCGGCGCGGGGGTAACGATACGCGTTGACGCCACCCCGGACGGGTTCACGATCAGCGACAACGGCCCCGGCGTGCCGCCCGAGGAACGAGAGGAGGTATTCACGCACGGCGTCACCAGTTCCGAGTCGGGGACCGGCCTCGGACTGGCCATCGTCCAGCACGTCGTCGAGTCCCACTGGTGGGACGTCGAGATGACGGAGAGCCGGTCCGGCGGCGCGAAACTCGTCATTTCGGGGCTCGAAACAAGGTCGACACAGCTCTCTGAGACGCCGTCCTGAGCAGCCGACAGTATAAGGCCCGCTCGGCTGTGAACTGCGATATGGCTGACGACGACCACATTGGAGCGGTGCTCGCCCGGCTGTCCCGCGAACAGAAACTCGCGCTCGTTCGCGGCGCAACCGACCCGGAAGGCACAGCGACGGGATACATCTCTGGCGTTGAGGCGGCCGGGATTCCGCCGTTTCGCCTCGTCGACGGGCCGCTGGGAATCCGCGCTGAGGGCCAACGTGCGACCGCCTTTCCGGCGTCGATTGCGACCGCGGCGACGTTCGACCTCGACCTGGCTCGGCGACAGGGAGCGGCGATGGGCCGCGAGGCGACGGCGCTCGATCAGGACGCGTTGCTCGCGCCCGGCGTGAACATCATCCGGATTCCACACTGCGGTCGCAACTTCGAGTATCTCTCCGAGGACCCCGTCCACGCCGGCGCTGTCGGGGCCGGCCTTATCGACGGCATTCAGTCCGCGGATATCGCGGCGACAGTGAAACACTTCGTCGCAAACAACCAGGAGACACACCGCACGACCGTTAGCGCCGAAGTGGACGAGCGGACCCTCCGAGAGCTGTACCTCCCGCCGTTCCGCGCGGCCGTCGACGCCGGCGTCGGGTCGGTGATGACGGCGTACAACCGAGTGAACGGCACGCACATGAGCGACCACGAGCGCCTCGTCGGCGACGTACTCAAAGGCGAGTGGGGGTTCGACGGCTACGTCGTCTCGGACTGGTACGGACTGGAGAGCACCGTCGACGCGGCGAATGCAGGCATGGACCTGGAGATGCCCGGCGTGGCGGCCCCCGGCGCAGCGGAAGCCGCCGACAGCGACACCGCGGATGGCGACGAGGAGTTCGAGTGGCCCGACGGCATCCCGGACGCAACGCGGGCGGGCCTGTTCGGCGACCCGCTCGCCGATGCCATCGACGGCGGCGAAGTCCCGGCCGGCCGGCTGGACGACATGGTTCGGCGGATTCTCGGCCAGATAGATCGATTCGGGCGGCTGGACAGTAATCGGACTACTGCCGAAGCCGGTGAAAGCAGCGACGCGTCGGTGGGCGAACTCGACAGCCAGCGACACCGAGATATCGCTTCGGCCGTTGCGGCCCGCGGAACCGTGTTGCTCGACAACGACGGCGTCCTGCCGCTGGATGACGGGGCGGACGTGGCCGTCATCGGGCCGAATATCGACGAGCCGAAACTGGGCGGTGGTGGCTCCTCAGAAACAACGCCGATCCACTCGGTTACCCCGGTCGACGGGATCGAATCTCGTTCCGAGGGCGCAGTCACGACAGCGTTCGGCGTCCCGCAAATCGAATCCGTTTCGCTGTTCGACCTCCTGCCGTTCGTCGGCGAGGACGACGAAACCGACGGTGCGGCTGGCGACACAGCCGACCGGGAACCATCGCTCGACGACGCCGTCACGGCAGCCGAGTCCGCCGATGTCGCCGTCGTGTTCGTCCGCGACGCGACGACGGAGGCGCGGGACCGCGATTCGCTGGCGCTGCCGGGCCAGCAGGACGAGCTCGTTTCGGCCGTCGCCGCAGCCAACGAGAACACCGTGGTCGTCGTCAGGTCCGGCGGCCCCGTAGAACTCCCGTGGCGGGAGGACGTGGCCGCGGTCCTCGAACAGTGGTATCCCGGGCAGGCGGACGGGGACGCGGCGGCCGCCGTCCTCTATGGCGACCGCGATCCGAGCGGTCGGCTCCCGGTCACGTTCGCCCCAGAAAGCGAGTATCCGACTGCAGGGACTGAACGCCGCTATCCCGGTGTCGATGACGAAGTCCACTACGATGAGGGCGTCTTTATCGGCTACCGACACTTCGACGACGCGGATGTGGACCCGACCTACCCGTTCGGCCACGGCCACTCGTACGCGGCGTTCGAGTACGGCGATGCCGAAGCAACGGACGAGCAGACTGTCGCAGTCCCCGTCGAGAACGTCGCCGACAGGCCGGGTCGAGAGGTCGTCCAGGCCTACGTCCGACCGCCGTCCACGGCTGACGCCGACCGCCCGGAGCGCGAACTCACCGGGTTCGAGGCCGTGCAGTTGGACGCCGGCGAACGGCAGACGGTGGAACTGACATTGGACGACCTGGCGTTTTCGCGGTACGACACGGATTCCGGCTGGACAGTCGATTCCGGGACCTACACCGTCGAAATCGGCCGGTCGTCTCGGGACGTTCGGACGACTGTCCGAGTCGACCGCTAGCGCGTCCGGACTCGCCTCGGCTGAAACACCGATTTTCCGCTGGAGCCCGTCTGAAGCGGAAAATTCACGGCCGGGGATTTCAAGCCCCCTGACTACATACAGCCAGCTATGAGTCAAACGCTCGAAACCATGGAGCCGAACCCGGTGTGGGTCGAAGACGCCTATTCCGACACCGTCGACGTTCTCACACACTACGCTGATGAGTTCGAGTACAAGATCTGGGGCGGCGACTGGTGCAAGGACTGCCGGGCCCAGCTCCCCGACTTCGGCGCGGCCCTGAAAGCCGCCCATATCCCGGACGCCCAGATTCACCACTATCCCGTCGAGAAGGAAGACGACGGCTCGAAAACCGGACCACATGTCGAGGAGTACGACATCGAACTCATTCCGACGGTCGTCGTCGAGCACGACGGCGAGGAGATAGCCCGCTTTGTCGAGGAGGAGCCGGTCCCTATCGCCGTGTCTCTCGCCGACCAGATCGAAGACGCGATGGCGTGAGGCTACTCTCCGTCGTCGGCCGTTGTGCCCCAGTCTAACGCCGTCCCGAGGTCGTGTTTCGGCGGCGAACAGGCGAAGTTCCGGCAGGCGTACACCGTCGGCTCATCGTCGACCGGCTCGCGGCCGGCCCAGATCGGCGGCGACTCGTCCAGTTCGAGCGCGTCGAGCCACTGCTCGAAGCGGCCCTCGTCGGCCGGTCGGTGAGCCAGCAGGCGGCGCGGGACGTACCGCTCGGCGAGGGTCTCCGTCCACTCGCTCGGATAATCGGGCTGATTGCCGACCAGCGTCAGTTCCAGCGCACCCTGCTCGTAGGTATCCGTCGCTAGCGTGAGCGAGGCGTGCTGGAGCGGGTTCGAGGAGACGCGGTCGGCGTGGGTGCGGATGACCCGCTCTGCGACCGTCTCGAAGCGGTCATCGTCGCTGAAATGGGATAGCGACAGCAGGAGGTCGACGGCGACGCCGGTGCTGGAGGGCGTCGACTGGTCGGTCAGTTCCTGGGGTCGCGCGACCAGCGATTCGCCGCCGGTCGGCGTGAAAAAGAGCGTGCCCTCGTCGTCGTCCCAGAACGCCTCGGTGATGGCCTGGCCGAGGTCCATCGCGAACGCGAGGTGCTCCACGTTGCCGGTCGCCTCGAACAGCGTCAGCGCGCCGCGGCCGAGGAACGCGTAGTCCTCCAGATAGCCGTCGATGGCCACGTCGCCGTCCTTGTAGCGGCGATTGAGTCGCTCCGCATCGGCGTCCCACAGGTGCTCCCGAACGAACGAGAGGGCGTCGGCGGCCACGTCGGCGTAGGCGTCATCGAGGACAATCGCGCCCTCGGCGAGCGCCCGAATCATCAGACCGTTCCAGCCGGCCAGCACCTTTTCGTCGCGGGCCGGCCGCGGACGTTCTTCGCGGGCCTCGAACGTCTCGTTCAGTGCGCGCTGGAGGCTCGCCGTGATTTCGTCCTCGCTTTGTTCGTACTCCTCGGCCAGCACTGACACCGGCTTCCGGACGGCGAGCACCGTCGCCCCCTCGAAGTTGCCCGGCTCAGTGACGCCGTAGTAGTCACAGAAGATGTCAGCGTCAGTCTCGTCATCGACGGCGTCGTGGACCTGCTCGGGTGTCCAGACGTAGAACAGCCCTTCCTCGCTGTCGCCATCCGGATCTTCAGGTGGCGCACTTTCGGCGTCCAGCGTGCTGAAAAAGCCCCCGTCGGGGTGTTGCAGCTCGCGCTGAACGAACTCGAAGGTCTCTCGCACGACCGACGCGTAGCGCTCCGAGCCGATGGCCTGGTAGCCGGCGAGGAAGGCCCGCGGGATCTCGGCGTTGTCGTACAGCATCTTCTCGAAGTGCGGGACGGCCCACTGCTGGTCCGTCGCGTAGCGGTGGAAGCCCCCGCCGACGTGGTCGTAGAGTCCCCGGTCGGCCATCACGTCCAGCGTCTCCTGAACGACGGTCAGGTAGTCCTCTTGGCCGCCGTCCGCGTGGGTTCGCAGAAGTGCATGGAGCCGCCCGTTCTGGGGGAACTTCGGGCCACCGGAGCCCCAGCCGCCGTCCTGCCGGTCCGCGCCGCGGTGGGCAATCGTTCCGGCAGTTTGGATGATATCCTCCGCTGGGTCCTCTGGGTTGGCCGGCGTCGCTTCGAGGTCGCTCTCGATGGCCTCGGTCCACTGCTGGGCGCGGTTCTCCATCTCCTCGCGCTGTTCGGGGTCCGACCACGAGTCGGCGAGCCGCTGGAGCAGGTCGCCAAAGCCCGGCTGGCCGCGCTTCTCCTCCGGCGGGAAGTACGTCCCGACGTAGAACGGCTCGCCTTCGGGCGTGAGCCAGGCCGACAGCGGCCAGCCACCGCCACCGGTCACCTGCTGGCAGATGCTCATGTACACCGAATCGAGGTCCGGCCGCTCCTCGCGGTCGACCTTTATCGGGACGAAGTGCTCGTTGAGTTGCTCGGCGATGGCCTCGTTCTCGAAGCTCTCCTCCTCCATGACGTGACACCAGTGACACGCCGCGTAGCCGATCGAGAGGAAGATGGGCACGTCCCGTTCCTTGGCGGCCTCCAGGGCTTGCTCGTCCCAGGGCTGCCAGTTGACGGGGTTGTCCGCGTGCTGGCGGAGATACGGGCTCTCTGCCTCGTCGAGTCGATTGCGAGATGTCGGGTCCGTCGTGTCGCTCATGCCTGTCTCTCGGAGTGCCGGACTCAAAAGGGGTGTGTCCTCCGTGACTGTCTCTCTCGGACCGAGGTTATCACAAGAAATTTGCGTAGATATGATGACTATTTGCCATGAGCAAGACGGTATCCCTCTCGCTGTCGGGTCGCAAGCGGCAGTTTCTCGTCGGCGCCGTCGTCACAGTCTTCTTTTTCGGCCCAGTGGTCGCCGCCGGGCTCAGCGTGCTGGGGCTCACTGTCCTGCAGTCGTTCGGTGTGGCAATCGGTGGGGGCCTCGCCCTGACCACGGTGTGGGTCTGGAAACGGGGTGGCAACACCGATGACGGGTCGGCGTGGGACGCCATTCCTGAGTGGCAGTACAACGGCCGCTTCGCCGAGGCCGGCGGCCTCACTCGGAGCGAGCAGGAGGCGGCTATCGAGGACCTCCAAGAGCGTGAGTGAGTCGGCTTCGGGGCCATCGAGGGCGTCCCTGAACCCCCGAAAAGACAATACTTAGGTGAGAGCCAATCCGGCCTTCGAGTATGACAGAGACAGTGCTGCTCGTGGGTGGCGGCGGCCGGGAACACGCGATTGCGCGCTCGCTCGCGGACTCGCCGGGGGAGCTGTACGCCTGTGCCGGCAACCGGAACCCGGGTATTGTCGCACTGGCCGACGGTTTCGAGGCACTCGACACGACAAACCCGACGGCAGTGACGACCTACGCCCAGGAGGTCGACGCGACGCTCGCCGTCATCGGACCCGAAGCGGCCCTTGCAGCCGGGGTCGCCGACGCGCTGGACGACGCCGGCGTCTACACCTTCGGGCCACAGGAGGCGGAGGCTCGCATCGAGACGGACAAGGCGTTCCAGCGGCGGTTCATGCGGGAACACGACATCCCCGGCTGTCCGGACTTCGAGACGTTCGAGGACATGGACGCCGCCTGCGAGTACATCGACGAGTACGACGGCGACCTCGCGGTCAAGCCCGCCGGCCTCACCGGCGGCAAGGGCGTCCGTGTCATCGGCGACCAGTGTACCGCCGCGGAGGCCAAGGAATACCTCCGGAGTTCCGACTACGACCGCGTCGTCCTCGAGGAGCGCCTCGTCGGCGAGGAGTTCACCGTCCAGGCCTTTGTCGCCAACGGCCAACTGCGCGTCACGCCGGCGGTGCAGGACCACAAGCGCGCCTACGAGGGCGACGAGGGGCCGAACACCGGCGGGATGGGGAGCTATTCGGACTCCAGCCTCCACCTCCCGTTCATGGACGAGGATGACTACATGGACGCCGTCGACGTGCTCCGGGCGACCGTCGACGCGCTTGAGGGCTACAAAGGTGTTCTCTACGGCCAGTTCATGCTCACCGAGACCGGGCCCCGCGTCGTGGAGTTCAACGCCCGTTTCGGCGACCCCGAGGCGATGAACACGCTGCCGGTGCTCAACACGGACTTCCTCGACGTGCTGACTGCCGCCCGCGACGAGGAGCCGTTGCCGCAACTCTCTTTCCGCCCGATGGCGACCGTCTGCAAGTACGCCGTCCCGGACGGCTACCCGACCGACCCCGACGCCGGTGCGAAGGTGACCATCGACGACGACGTCATCGCGGAAGTCGTGCAGGACCACCGCGAGCAGTCCGGCGACGACGCGGAGACGGCCCCGGAGGCGCTGCTGTTTTACGCCAGCGTCGATGACCGCGAGGACGGCATCTACACGACCACGTCGCGATCCTACGCCGTCGTCGGCCTGGCCGAAACGATTGGCGACGCAGAGGCCATCGCTGAGGCATCACTCCAACGGGCCGGCACGGAGGGGCTTCGGGTCCGCCACGACATCGGTAAAGCCGATCTGGTTCAGCAGCGTATCGACCACATGAACGACATCCGCGGCGGCGCGGACTGAGCGCGTGGTGGCAGCGTCAGCGGTCACGCGCCGGAAAATCGCCGGGCGGTGAACGCCCTTGGCACTGACCACTGTCGACGTGCGGTCGTCGCTGAACGTTCTCGGTGCGATTTTGCAGTGGTTGGCCGTTCCGCTGGTGATTCCCGCACTGGTGGCTGTGTTGTACGGTGAGTCGCCGCTACCGTATCTCGTCACGATAGCGATTACGCTGGGCGTCGGCACAGCGCTCGCTCGCCTCCAGCGCGAGCGCATCGACGACCGCGAGGCGTTCCTGACGGTGTCGTTGGCCTGGCTGTCCATCGCCGTGGTCGGCGCGATACCGCTGTTCCTTGAGGGGACCGGCGTCTTCGCCACCCCCGTCAACGCGCTGTTCGAGGGAATGAGCGGCATCACAACCACGGGCGCGACCGTTATCCGGGACTTCGACGCCCACTCGCAGGCACTGCTGATGTGGCGGCAGGTCCTCCAGTGGCTCGGCGGCCTCGGCGTCCTGTTGCTCGCGACGGCCGTGCTCTCGCGGCTCTCGGTCGCCGGCGCACAGCTCATGGAGACGGAGACGCGGACCGAGAATGTGACAAAGCTTACGCCCGGCATCGAGGATACGGCGCGCATCCTGGGGTTGCTGTATCTCGGTCTGACAGCTGCTGCGGCGGCTATTCTGTTCGCGCTGGGAGTGAGCGGCCTCGCCCCGAAGATGACCCTCTTCGACGCGATTGCTCATGCGTTCACCGCCATCGCGACGGCCGGCTTCTCCCCACGGGCCGAGAGCATCGGCGCGTTCTCCCCGCCCGTCCAGTGGGCGGTGACGCTGTTCATGATCGTCGGCGCAACGAACTTCGTCCTGCTGTACGCGCTCGTTCGGGGCGACACTGACCGACTCCGGCAGAGCGAGGAGTTCCACTTCTACGTGGGGATTCTCGGGGTCGGCACCCTGCTCATCGGCGGCCTACTCGTGCTCGATCAGGGATTCACCGGTGGCGTCGGGGCGACGGTTCGCCACGCCGTCTTCCAGACCGCCGCCATCGTCACGACGACGGGCTACGCCTCAACGGATTTCAACACCTGGTCGGCCGGCGCAAAGAACGTCCTCTTCGTGATGATGTTCATCGGCGGGATGGCCGGAAGCACCACCTGCTCTATCAAGACGCTGCGCTGGCTCATCGTCACCAAGTCCTTCTGGCGGGACCTGAACGTTTCGGCCCACCGTTGGAGTGTCCGCCCGGTCCGACTGGGACGGGAAATCGTCGACGAGGACACCGTCCGCGACGTGTATGCGTACACGCTGGTCGCGCTGGTGTTTTTCATACTCGGCACTGTCCTGCTCGTGGCCGACGGCGAGCGGGCGGGCGCACCGATAACCGAGTTCGAGGCCCTCAGCGCCGCCGCGTCGATGTTCTTCAACATCGGTCCGGCGTTCGGGCAGGCCGGCCCCTACGGGACCTACGAGGGCTTTGCCCGGTCGAGCAAGGTGCTGATGATACTGCTGATGTGGGTCGGCCGCATCGAGATCGTCCCCGTGCTGGTGCTACTGACACCGACGTTCTGGAAGCGGTGACCGCCGGCGAGCCGACGGGTTTGATTACCGCGGCCCCATACACGACGGACGTGAGTGGTCCACGACATGACGGTCTGACCCAGCACCCGACGCCCGGCCCGCACAATTCCCTGTTCCCGTGGCCTGACGCCAAACACCCGCTCCGGGTGATGGTCAACTACGTCGTCATCCTCGTCTGTCGCATCTCGCCGAGCCTCCGGCTGAAGAACTGGCTACTCTCGCGGCTCGGTGTCACCGTCGGTGACGGCGTCGCGTGGGGGCTGGAGTCGACACCGGACGTGTTCTGGCCCGAACTCATCACCGTCGAGGACCACGCAATCATCGGCTACGACGCGACGCTGCTGTGTCACGAGTTCCTGCAGGACGAGTACCGCACTGGCGAAGTCGTTGTCGGCGAACGGGCCATGATTGGTGCGGGCGCGATTGTGCTTCCCGGCGTCGAAATCGGCCCGGGCGCACAGGTCGCCGCGAACTCGCTCGTGACTGCCGACGTGCCGCCAGAGACGACCGTTGCTGGCGTCCCGGCCGAACCGCTGGGCGCGGACGACGAGACAACCGAAGAAGCGTAACCTCACTTAGCTGCGGATACGGACGATACCCGTGTTGAACACGCGCTTGTTCGGGATGATGTACTCCTCGCCGTCGCTCTCGATACGCGTGACGAGGATGTCGACTTCTTGCACGATGCCGCTCTGGTCACCGATGACAATTTCGTCCCCGATGCTGTATGGCTCTGTCAACAGGAGGTAAAGACCGGCTGCACCGGCCTGCAGGATGTCCTTCAGTGCCAGTCCACAGACGAACACCAGCCCGAACGCGTACGCCCCGAGGAGAATGAGCAGCGCAAGGGTTTCGACGCCCAGTTGGCCGAGCGCGATGAGCACTGCCAGATAGAAGATGCTGTACTTGACGACTTCTGGCAGGACCGTCGCCTCGGGCATCTTGACGCTGCGCAGTCGCTCGGAGACGATGAGCTTGGCCTTGTCGCCCGCGATGAGGCCGATGATGACGGCGAACAGGGCGATAAACAGGTCAGGTAGGAACGACGTGAAGCGGGCCCAGTACAGTTCCGGGTCTGTCAGTTGCGCGATGTTGAGGACGGCGGTGACCGTCGTAATGTAGATAAACAGCGCCGCCAGGTTCGAGACGATGCCGACAGTTGATGTGCCGAGTCCCCGCGCCGTCCGCTCGAACGGTGTCCCCTCAACTGCCTCTGGCACACCGAGTTCGCGCATGAACCGCCGGGACGAGCGCCAGACGAGATAGCCGAGCACGATGCCAAACGCCAGTACCACGAGCGAAAAGACGAACGTTCCCTGTGGCGAGAACACCTGCCGGATGATGGTTGCCCAGTCGAAACCAAACTGCATCCTCAGTACTCCTCGGGATCGATCTCGAGGACTAACTCCCCGCCTTTGAACGCCCGTACGAGCCCGTCGCTCTCCGAGAGAACGATAGCCGTCGCCATGGTGTCACGGGTGACCGCGCCAGCCGCCATGTGCCGAGCGCCGAGTCCCTTGGGGATGTCGACCCCCTCTGCCGAGGGTTCGAGGTAGCGGTACGCCGAGACGATCTTTCCGGCATCGGAGATGACGAACGCGCCGTCGAGGCGCGAGAACTCCTTGAGCATCACGTTGACGATGGGGTCGCCGACGTGGACGTGGGACTTCTCGAAGGGGTTGTACGACAGCGGCCGGGACTTGTTCATCACCTTGCCGGCGTCGCCGACGACGAACAGGGCACCGACGGGCTTGCCCTTCTGGCCTTTCTTCCCCAGTTCGATAGCGACCTCGAACACGTCCCGGACGACGCTCGCGTCCGCCCTGGAGTTGACAAACATGTCGTACACGCCGGAGGGGGAGAAGTCGTTGGTCTGGACCCGCACGAGCGTGTTCTCGGCACCGTCCAGTACCTCGGTCACGCAGAGCACTTCGTCGCCCTCGTCGACGATGCCCTGCTCCAGCGCGCCCTCGATACCGAAGCGGAGGCGGCCTTCGAGGTCGGTGAAGTCGATCGGCAGTTCGACGAACGGCTCCGCATCGAGGGTGTTCTCCGGGCCGACGACGACGATTTCCTCGTCAACGTCGTCGAACTCCTCGAAGAACGACGCGTTCGGGGAAAACAGGAACACGGCATCGACGTCTGCGACCAGGTCTCCGAGCAGGTCGCGCAACTCGTTCATTATCAGAACGACGCTGTCTGTCGAAAAAAAGGTTGCGGGCAGTCAGCCACGCGTCCGACGGTGGGGCACCGCGTCAGATATCCTTCGAGGGTACTGCCAGCAGACGGTCGAACGCGCCGCTCTCTCCGTGGCAGTGGCAGTACGTGCCAACGGTGTTGTATTCCGTGAGCCCGTCGTGTTCGCCGTCGATGCCGTCGCCCCGAACCATGTCGAAGGCGAACGACGCGTCGCTGCCGAGGGTCGCAGCGGAGTAGTGGAACTCGTGTCCGCGGAGTCGTTTCCCGGCGGCAGCCGTAACGGTGTCTGACTGCGCCGCTAGCTCTACGTGGTCGAGCGCCTGATACCGGTCCTGCATCTCGATATCTGCGGGGAGAACTCCAGCCATCTCGTAGGTGTCGCCGTCGGTCGTCGTCAGCGACTCCGACAGCGCCATCAGGCCGCCGCACTCGCCGTAGACCGGGACGCCGTCGGCGGCACGACGGGCTATCTCGTCGAGTGTGCCGCCGGTTTCGAGCGACTCTCCGTGGAGTTCCGGATAGCCGCCGGGCAGATATATGGCGTCGGCGTCGGGCACCGAGTCACCGGCGACCGGCGAGAACGGCTCGACGGACGCCTCAGACCGGAGTCGTTCGAGTACTGAGGGGTAGATGAAACAGAACGCGCTGTCCTGCGCGACGGCGATTCGGTGGTCGGCCGCCACGCCGTCGCTGTCCTTTCCCTGAGGCGCGACTTCCGGTGGCTCCCGTGCCACGTCGACCAGCTGTTCGATATCGATGGTCTCCGCCGCCGTCGAGAGCGCGTCGCGGTCGAGCCCGGCCTCCGAGCCCATGTGTAGCCCGAGATGGCGGTCCGGAATATCTAGGTCCGACATCGGCGGAATCCGACCGAAGTAGGTGAGGCCCTCGGGGAGCGCGTCCCTGATGCCGTCGGCGTGTCGGCCGCCGTGGGCGCGCTGTGCGAGGATGCCAGCCACCTCGATGTCGACACCGATGCGGTCGGCGTACTGCGCGAACCCCAGCGCCGTCGCGGCGACGCTCTCCATGCCGGCTTTCGCATCGACGACCAGAACGACCGGGAGGTCCAGCCCCTCGGCGACCGCTGCCGTCGACGTCTTCGTCCCGTCGTAGAGCCCCATCACGCCCTCCACGATGCAGATATCGCCCGTGCCGCGCCAGTAGGTCCGGCGCATCCCGTCCTCGCCCGCGAGCCAGGGGTCGAGCGTCCGCGACGGCGTGTCGACGAGCGCCTCGTGGTGGCTCGGGTCGATGAAGTCCGGGCCGGCCTTGGCCGGCTGGGACTGATACCCGGCGTCTTCGAGCGCTGTCAAGGTCGCCAGCGTGGCAACGGTCTTGCCGACGCCGGAGCTTGTGCCGGCGAGAACGAACCCCTCCATGTTCACGTCCTCTCCTCGGCCGTTGCTGTGGGCGCGTCGCCGATCAGGTCGTCGTAGATGGCCGCGAAGCGGTCACGGACCTCCGCCATCGGGATGCCGGCGCGGTCGGCGAGCGCCAGCGCGCCGCCCATGCCGACCCCCTCCTTCGCCTCGCCGGCGACAAACCGCTCCATCGCGACGTGATCGCTCCGGTCGAAGCCGGGGTCTGTCACCGTCAGGTCGAGGTCGAGTCGGTCAGCCGACGCCCGCACGTCGGCACTCTCGTCGTCGGCCACGTAGCTCGTCGTCGCCAGTCCGAGCGGTCCCTCGTAGCCGCCGTGGCGGACCAGCGCAGCGACGGCGACGCACTGACTGCCGCCGGCAAGCGTTACGGCGGTATCGCTCTCGACGGCTCCTGCGGTCAGCCCAGCGAGCGTTGCCAGGACGGGGTCACCCATCCGGCGGACCGCCCGTTTCGGTTCGTTCGCGGCGTCGCCCGGTTCCAGCGAACTTGCTTGCAGTCCCTCGGCGACCACCTCCGATTTCTGCGCTGTGGGGTTTTCGGGGAGCGACGAGGAGACCATCCCGTCCTCGCCCAGCGAACGGAGGACGCCGAGTGCCGTCGTCGTCCCGCCGGGAATGGTTTCGCCCAGATACAGCTCGTCGGCCGGGAGCGACTGGCCGAACTGTCTGGCGGCCGCGAACGCCCCGTGGGCCGTCGACACCGGGTCCTGCTCTGCGATGTCTTTTCCCGGGCGTGCGCCGACCGAGACTGTCGGTGCCCCTGTTTTTTCTGCCAGACCCCCGTCGACAACTGTGACATCAAATCCAAGGACTTCTCGGGCGGCCCGTGTCACCAGCGCCGGCGTCGGACAGCCGCTCGGACTGACTGGTGTCACGTCCGTCCGAACTGGTGTGCCGTATGTCACTAATTCAGCGTCTGCGGCGGGCGTTACCGACATTAGTTCGGGATCGGCTCCGGCGGCGCTGATCCCCGCCCGATCCGCGGTCTCCGTGGTTCCTGCGACGAGTGCGAAGCGCGTTCCGCCACCGGGTGAAGTCATTGTAGTTGTATTACCACAAGTGAACTTTAATACCTTGGTGCTGGGGCGGCGCATGATTTATACCGTACGCCCGCGGTTCCCCGAACATGGACGATTTTGACGAACTCCTCTCGTCGTTGACGCCGCGTGAGGACAACGAGGCGATCGCTTCCTACCAGAACACGACGGCTGTGGCCTGTCCATCCTGTGAAGAACCGTTCGACGATATGGTCGTCTGTAAGCAGGAGTTCACCTCCCTCAATCTCGATTTCGAGATGGACCTCTGTACGACTATCAACGATGGGAACGTCGTGTTGTTTACCCACAAGTAACTGCCGGGACAGGTGTCATCTCGTTGGTCCTCCGCCAATTCTCTACGCCAGTAGTGTAGAATCCGGCAACAGCATCTCACCCCAATATCAACTGTGATAATCACAGCAATGGGTTTTTATACATCTCCTCCCGTTTTTCGCAATAGGCACCACACTGGTGCCGCACCACCCCACCCCCCACCCCCACATTCCTTACCTTTCCACTTCCGGTGAGGTGTCGGCTTCCACATCGACGGTTTTCGTACCCGATAGCTATAGTCAACCCTACTGGGGTAGTTCCAGGCGGCTCAACTGTCAGATCCGACTTGCCAGTGTGGCACACCCGGAGCCGGCTACTCCGCTCACGACGAACCGACGGAAAATGGAAGGGGCGGGAGTCGAACCACGCGGAGCCCTTTGCGGGGTAACTACCAACCGATTCTGGCATGTTGGTCGGTAGCGCTCTACCACTGAGCCACCCTTCCAAGCTATCAGTAATACGTTCCTGACAACCAAGTAAGTGATGATTCCGGGTGTTTCCGCAGTCAACGCTGCCGACACTCGAGTGCCGTTGAGCCGGTCGCTCATCCGGTATCTCACCAATGGCAACGCCCAGAGCGGGAGCGGTATCCGCCTCTGCAGCTTTTCCTTTCGAATCCACAACAACTTATTTTGTGTTGGCCGGCGACACCTGTGTCTGTGAGCTACACGAAAGTCAACTACACCGATGTGGAACCGGTGGCCGATGCGATGCACTTCCTCCGAGACCCCCTGGACTGTGAGCAGGTCGGCGTCACTGTGCTGGATTGCGAGGCCGGCTGGACCGGCAAACCGCACGACCACGCCGACGAGGGCCACGAGGAGGTGTACGTCCTTATCGAGGGAGAAGCGACTGTCGAGGTTGACGGCGAAGATGTGGCCCTCGCTGCTGGCGATGCGATCAGTCTCCCGCCGGAAGCGGAGCGAACGATTCACAACGGCGACACAGAGAGCACGTTCGTCCTCGTCGGCGCACCCTGAAACTCGCAGAAACAGATATCGTCGCCGGTGGTCAGGTCGTCAGTACGACCGGACTTTCGGCTCGTAGGTCTCCTCGTCGCCTTCGAGGATGACGGGCTTGTAGTAGAGTTCGGGGGTACCCTCGTTCCAGGCGAGCATCGTGTGCTTGATCCACTCGTCGTCCTTGCGTTCTTGGTGCTCCGCACGCCAGTGTGCGCCACGGAACTCCTCGCGTGCGAGCGCGCCGAGCGTGATGGCCTCTGCCACGTCGAGGATGTTGCGGGTCTCGATAGTGTGGATGAGGTCCGTGTTGTAGGTCCGGGACGGGTCTTCGACGGCGACGTTCTCGTACTCCTTGCGCGCCGTCCGGAGGTCCTGAAGGGCCTTCTCCAGACCCGCTTCGGTCCGGAACACGTTGACGTTCTCGGTCATCGTCTCCTGCACGTCCGCGCGGACCTCGGCGTGGTTGATGCCGTCGGATTCGATGAGGTCCTCGACGCGCTGGCGCTCCTGCTCGACGGTGCTTTCGAGGACCGCCTTTGGCTCGACAGCCGCTCCGTCGGCGGCGACGTCGTCGCTGCCGGCGTCGATGGCACCGGGTTCGACCGGCGGCTCCACGTCGCCGGGCTCGCTCTTGGCGGAGGGGCCGGTCTGGATTTCGGCGGTCTTCATGTCCTTGCCGGCGGCGTGATGGCCGGCGCGGGCACCGAACACGAGTAGTTCCGGCAGGGCGTTGCCCCCGAGCCGGTTCGCGCCATGTAGCGAGACACACGCCGTCTCGCCGGCCGCGTAGAGGCCGTCGATGCACGTCTCGCCGTTCTCGTCGCACTCGATGCCGCCCATGGCGTAGTGCTGGCCGGGCTTGACCGGCATCGGCTCGTCGAGGCCGTCGACGCCCTCGAAGTCCTCCGCGAGGTGGAGGATGTTCTCAAGACGGTCGAGGATGCGTTCCTCCCCGAGGTGGCGCATGTCGAGGTCGACGTACTCGTCTTCGACCCCGCGGCCCTCGTTGACCTCGGTCAGTTCGGCACGAGCGACCACGTCGCGGGAGGCCAGTTCCCCCTCGTTGTTGGCGTAGCGTGCTCGAACATGAACCGCTCCTCGTCGTCGTTGTAGAGGATCCCACCCTCGCCGCGGACCCCTTCGGAGATGAGGACGCCCGTCGATGGCAGCGTGGTCGGGTGGAACTGGATCATCTCCATGTCCTCCATCGGGACGCCGGCGCGGTAGGCCATCGCACAGCCGTCGCCGGTGTTGGCGACGGCGTTCGTGGTGTGGTCGAAGGCCTGGCCCAGGCCCCCGGTTGCGAGAATCACGCCGTTGTTCGCGCGGAAGCCCTGAATCTCGCCGGACTTGATATCGTAGGCGACACAGCCGTGACAGACGCGGTCCTCGGGGTCGTCGTGGTCGGTGACCGCGAGCTGGGTCACGTACCACTCGTCGTACACCTCGATACCGCGCTTGACCGCCTGCTCGTACATCGTGTGCAGCAGGTGGTGACCGGTCTCGGCACCGGCGTACGTCGTCCGCGGATAGGAGAGGCCACCGAACGGCCGCTGGGAGACGCGGCCGTCGTCCTCGCGGGAGAAGGGCATCCCCCAGTGTTCGAGCTGGATGACCTCTTCCGGGGCGTCCTTGGCGAAGGTGTCGATGGCAGGGGCGTCGCCGAGGTAGTCTGACCCCTTCATCGTGTCGTACGCGTGGAGGTCCCAGGAGTCCCCTTCCTGAAGGGCGGCGTTGATTCCACCCTCCGCGGCACCAGTGTGGCTCCGAACTGGATGGAGCTTGGTCACGAGGGCCACATCTGCACCCTCTTCGTCCGCTGCAATAGCCGCCCTGAGGCCAGCGCCACCCGCGCCGACCACGATGACATCGTGTTCGTACATTGTGAGAGTGTCTCTTGGCGTGGTTTCGGCTTAGGATTAGCCAAACTTAAGCTCCCTGTTGCGTTACCGAGTATGGCTCCACTAGTGGGTTGCATCCCGCTCCTGGTATCGGGATGTCTTGTCAGGGAGACTGAATTCTTGACCTATCCGATGGAATTATATCACGCGCTGTGAATACTTAGGAACCAACTACTGATACTAGACCCGACGGATAGTCCCACTACGGGCGCTGACCCGTCTCAAACCTGATGCCAGACCAGTATCTCACGTCAACTGATGACTTCGAAGCGGTGTTAGCCGAGGCACCCTCAGTACTGACAGTTACTGATGGAGAACTGATAATACGGTTTGTGAGCCCAGCGATCGAACGCGTGTTAGGGTACGATATGGAGTCGCTCGTCGGCACGAACTGGCTGGATCTCGTCCACCCGGAGGATACGGATCGCGTCCTCGCCACGCTTACGGGCGAACGGGAGGACGACGGGGCCGAGTACCGGTTCCGGAACGCCGATGGCGACTGGGTCTGGCTCGAAACCATCGTCTCATCAGACACCGAGACAGACCGCGATTGCCTGGTGTTCACCTCCCGCGACGTCAGCGACCGACCGCGCTTCGAAGCCCAGTTTCGCCAGTTCGTCACGCATACCTCCGACGTGCTCACTGTGTTCGACGAGCAAGGCAATGTCGAGTACATCAGTCCGTCCGTGGAACGCGTCCTCGGCTACGAGCAAGACGAGATGCAGGACTCGGACCTCTTTGAGTACGTGCATCCGGACGACCTCTCGAACGCCCTCACCGAGTTCGGCCGGATGATAGACGACCCGGGGTATATCGCCGTCATCGAGCACCGCTATCGCCACGCAGACGGCGACTGGATCTGGGCGGAGTCCCGCGGCCAGCAGGTCGAGAGCGGCCCGCTGGAAGACCACGTCGTCGTGACGACTCGCGACATCTCCGAGCGGAAACAGCGCGAACAGGAACTCGAGCGACAGAACCAGCGCCTCGAGCGGTTCTCGGACGCGATTAGTCACGACCTACGGAACCCGCTGGACGTCCTCGATGGCTCGCTCGAACTCGCGCGTGAGACAGGGGAAGACGCGCACTTCGAGCGCGCCGAACGGAGCATCGACCGGATGTACACGCTCATCGACGACTTGCTCGTGCTCGCCAAACAGGGCGTCGACCCGGAGGAGATCGAGACAGTCGACCTCAGCACCCTCTCGCAACGGGCCTGGTCGATGGTCGACACACAGGACGCGACGCTGGAAACTGAGACCGCCGACAGCATCAAAGCCGACGAGGGGGCGATGCTGGAACTACTCGAGAACCTCTTTCGGAACGCTATCGAACACGGTGGCGACGACGTGACTGTCACTGTCGGGACGGAATCGTGGGGATTCTACGTTACGGACGACGGAACGGGCTTTTCCGACGGCACCGCGGACCTGTTCGAACCCGGCTACTCGACGGCCGATGAGGGGACCGGATTCGGCCTCTGCATCGTCGAACAGATAGTCGATGCACACAACTGGGAAGTCATCGCGACCGACAGCGAAAGCGGCGGTGCGCGCTTCGAGTTCATCTGTCGCGATAACTGAGTACGCTTTTGCGTTTGACGGCTGTGGTCGCCGCCCAAGCCCATTTCACCCGGTTCGCTGTAGCTCTACGGAGTATGAAACTCCGTCTCTCGACTTGCCCGACGATACGGTCTCGGAGTGTCTCGACTTCGCCGAGGACCTCGACCCGGGGATGTACTCCTCGCTCGACTACGACCTGACCCACGACAAGCCCATGGAACTCGACGCGCTCAACGGCTCGGTCGTCCGCCACGCCGACGATGTTGGCGTCGCGGCCCCGATGAACGAGGCCCTGACCGCGATTCTGCCGCCGTGGGCCGACGGGAGCGACTGAGTCGCGGGGTCCGCTGACCGCAAAGCAGTACACCTGCACACAGGTGACAGTGAGAGCTGGGGGCGGTCCGCACCGAACTGTGGGCCCACCGCCCCGGCACCTGTCGCTGTACGTAGCGTTACCGCTCGGAGTCGGTCGACCTGCGGGACTGCGGCCGGTTCGGTACACTCGGATACCGGGGTGGGCGGTTCCCCGTGCCTTCGATACTGGGATGTGGCGTGATGCGCCCACCCACCACGATTCGGGGTTGCACTCGTCTGTTCTCTCTAATTCGCGCCGAGAATCAGCGTCTCCGCTGGTGGGACTGGTGTCTCGACTGGCCCCGTAGGCACAGCTGTTGGTGGTGCAGGTATCTCTTCGTTTAATACCGACGTGTTAAACGGATTTTTGACACTCATCGTATAGGCAAAAATTGAATACATATAACCATGTTACCAAATAGTGTGGAAACATATGGCAACCAGCGACCTCACCAATATTCAAACCCGGATGCTCGGGCAAGACGTCACGTTCAGCGTGTCACAACCGTGGCTGGCCTACTGGCTGGTCATTATGCGGCTGGTCGGCGGCTGGTGGCTGTTACACGCCGGCCTCGACAAACTCGCTAGCTGGCCGTTCGACGCAAGCTGGTTCGTTGGTGGCGCCGCCCAGGGAACGAGTCTCGGTCCCATCGTCACTCTGTTCAGTAGTGGCGCCGGACTGGCGTTCACCAACGTCGCGGTCCCGATCGGTCAGGTGCTGATCGGCCTGGGACTGGTTTTCGGGGCGCTCACCCGGACAGCAGCGTTCTTCGGCGCGTTCATGATGGTGTTCTTCTACTTCATCAACGGCGAGACCGGTGCCTGGTCTCACGGCGTCGTCACGGGCGAGTTGCTGGGCATTCTCATCTTCGGGATGATTGCCACCCTCGGTGCCGGGCGCGTCCTCGGCATCGACGCGTACCTGCAGAACACCGAGTTCGTCAAGAACCACCCGCGGCTTCAGTACCTCATCGGCTAATGGAGGTGCCAAAATATGAGTGACCTTACTACAGCAGACAAGATCGCTATGTACGTCGGCGGCGGCCTCGTGCTTCTCGGTACGGTTGGTATCGGCCTCGTGGAAATGTTCCTGGGGAGTACCCACCCCGTCTCCGGCGAGGGGCAAGTCGTGCACGATGCCCTCGTTCCGCTCGAGATCCGGTCGTATATCATCCTCCTGGGGTTTCTCATCTGGGCCGTCTACGCCATCTACAAGGTGGCCGTTGGCGGACGCGTTCCCGGCACCGCTCAGCCAGACATACGTGCTGGGCAGGCCGAGTAGCCCCAGCAACTTTCCTTCGCTTTCGAATCCGAGAGATGGTTTCGTAGACATCGTCTCACACTGTGCTTCAGGTGTCAGAACTGTCTTCGCGGCCGCTAGTAGTCTCAATCGGGAGAGGCAACTGGGGCGTACCGAACACCTGTGCTCGTACACGAACGGTTTCAGGGCGGGTGTCCCCGAGGTCACAACCCTCTGCCCGTCATCGGTTCGTTCGATCAGCGGAGCACGGCAGAAGTAGCGTATCGGGTATACTACGCTGAAGTCACCAGAACTTCAGGTTGTTCTTGACCGCTTCCCGCTTGAGCTCCTGGATATGCTCGGTTAGCGGGATGTCCTTCGGACACACTTCGGTACAGGAGAACTGGGTCTGGCAGCGCCAGACGCCGTGTTCTTGTTCGATGATGCGCAGGCGCTCCTGCTTGCGGTTCTCGCCCTCGCGCTCGTCCATCGCGAAGCGGTAGGCCTTGTTGATGGCGGCGGGGCCGAGGTACTCGTTGTCGCCGGCGGCGATGTTACACGAGGACATGCACGCGCCACACCAGATACACCGCGTGGACATCTTGACCTTCTCGCGGTTCTCCCGGGTCTGGCGCTGCTCTTCGAGCTTGTCGTCCGGCGTCTCGTCGGCGTCGAAGTACGGCTCGACGGCCTCCATCTGGTCGTAGAAGTGCTCCATATCGACAACGAGGTCCTTCACGACCTCCTGATGGGGGAGCGGCTCGATGCGGACCGGGTCCTCAAGCTCGGAGATCTGCGTCTTGCAGCCGAGGCGCTGCCTGCCGTTGACGAACAGGGCGTCCGACCCACAGACAGCCTGTCGACAGGAGTGTCGGAAGGTCAGCGAGGAGTCGTAGTGGTCCCGCGCGTAGATGAGCGCATCGAGGATGGTCATCCCCTTGTGGAACGGCACGCTGAAGTCGTCGAAGCGAGGTTCCTGCTTCCCCTCGACTTCGGGGTCGTAACGGAACACTTTCAGCGTAATCGTGTCCTCGTCGTCGAGCGTCTCCTCTTCGACTTCCCGCTGGGCCTGCTCCTGTGCCTGTCGTTCGTCTCGCTGTGCGCGCCGACGGTCGCCCGGGGACTGGACCTCGGGCTCTGTCTCTTCGTCGGCCTCCGTCTCGGTTTCCTGTTGTTCGATTTGCGTACTCATAGTTCAGACGAGGGTTGTCATGGCCAGCGACACGCGGGTCCCCTGCACGATGAGCAGGATGCCGGCGATGCCGAGCAGGTATTTGACTGCGTTCTTCCGGGAGCCGGTGAGTCCCTGGTTGACCAGCGCGTTGTACACGCCGTTGACGCCGTGGAACGTGGCGGTGACGAGGAACAGCCACATCGTGATGAGATACCAGGGTCGGTTCATTCGGGCCTGCGTACCCAGGAAGGTGAGGTCGGCGGCGTGGTTCACGAAGTGCAACAGCATGAAGTGGAACGCGAGCACGCCGACGAGGAACACTGCCGTCAGCCGCTGGAACAGCCAGCGACGCCCGCCACGGTCGAAGGAGGAGTAGTGTTCAGCCATCAGGCTAGCTTCCCCCCGAGGAACGTCGGCACGCTGGCGACGACGATAGCGCCCGTCAGCAGGAGCGACGCGTAGAAGCTCTTGTCTTGCGATTCCAGCCCCACACCCAGGTCAACCATCAGCAATCGGATGCCGTTGAGGATGTGGAAGACGGCGACGGCTAGCAGACCGACTTCGAGGAACCGGACGATAAGCAGCGATTCGAGGCCGCTGATCGTGCTGGTGTAGAGGTCGCTGCCTGCCTGCGCGCTCGCCGGATCGACGCCGACCGCAGTGCTCAGCACCGCGATGTGGGTGAACAGGTAGCCCACGAGAACCCAGCCGGTGAACTTGTGGAAGATCCAGGCCCACATCCCGGCCGTGAACTCCCGCCACCGTCCGAAGTCCTCGACGGTGCCGCGATTGTAAGACTGACTCATACACTGGGGGGTTAGTCCGGGGACAGATAGTAGTTTCTACAACGGACGCGTATCACCGGAATCCCGCCCGAAGACGTTCGTCAATTGACTACTCCGCAGTTACCAATCGTCGTCGTTCGTCCGCCGATTCCACTCGATCGCCCGCTGTATCCGGTCATCAAGTCGGACCAGATGGCAGAGGGGATTGCCAGGATACACCAGTGGGTTCTCGAGGACGCCGACCAGCAGGCCGGTAAACGGCGCACGCATCAGCGTGTTCTCCGTCTTGAACGGGTTCGTGATCGTACATATCACGTCGTCTTCGTACACCAGGTCGCCGCGGTCGTAGTGCATGTCTACCAGGCCGCCCGAGTCCGCGCGGATCCAGGTTTTCTCGCCGTTGTCGTCGATGACCGTCCGCCAGCCCGGCCACCGGACGGTGTCGGAGTCCCGCAGGCCGAACTCCGCCAGCACCGACCGAACACTATCAAGCGCCGAGTCGATGAGCGGCCGCTGGAACCGGTGGCTTCGCCCATCTCTATCGTGATCGTCGGGACGCCCGAATCGCTCAACTCCCGCCGGAGCGACCCCGACGGACCTTCCGAAGAGATGATGACGTTCGAGGCGAAGGCGTTCGCGACCCGCGCGACCTCGGGGTCGTCCATGTTCGCCCGGACGTGGAGCATGTTCGTCCGCCCGCGCGTGGACGTGTGGAAATCGAGGCCCACGTCACACGGGGCCAGGAAGTTCCGGAAAATCTCGTGGGCCATCCGTTTCGCGCTCGTCGATTCGGGGTCGCCGGGGAACGAGCGGTTCAGGTCCCGGTCGTAGATCGGCAGGTACCGCTCCTGTGCCAGAAACGCCGGGACGTTCAACACCGGCAGACAGACCAGCGTCCCCGCCAGCCCGTCGTGGTTCCACTCGTGGGCCACCTCCCGGACGACCTCGATGCCGTTGAGTTCGTCGCCGTGGGCCGCTGCGGTGAGAAACACTGTCGGACCGGGCCGCTCGCCGTTGACGATGGTAACCGGCATCCGGACGGCGTCCCCCAGATACGTCTCGCTGACCGTGTAGCGAACGTTGCGGGTTTCCCCCGGTTTGACGCGGCCGCCGTCGAAGGTGAACGGCTTGGCCTCTTCCATGCCATCACAACGAGAGTCGGCGGCTAAAACCCCTCCGGGACAAGCGAGTATCCGTACATCTATACTGTGGCCGACAGAAGTCGACAGCATGAGCGACCAGGATATCACAGTCGGCGTTCTCAGCCTCCACTCCAGCAAGGAGTCGAAGGCCATCCTGAACGCGGTCGACGAGATGGGCTACGACACGGAGTGGCTTCGCACCGAAAACACCGCGATCAGCGTTGCTGACGGCGAAATGACACTCGAACCGAGTGTGACGTGGTCGCGAACCGTCTGCTACTTTCCAGCGACGAACATCCCGCGGAAGGGATCGGGCTCGGGATGACTATCAGCCGGCTCGCACCGACGTTGAACGAGCCGATGGCGGCGACGACGGCACTGCACAAGTTCGCCAGCGCTGCCGCGCTGGCCGACGCCGGCGTCCCGGTCCCGGACGCGCTGCTCGCGCTGTCGAGCGACCTGCTGAACGAGGAACGGGACCGCTTCGGTGACCGCGCGGTGTACAAGACGGCTATCGGCACCCACGGCGGCGGGACGTGGATGGTCGATCTGGAAAACCAGGTCAACGCCCAGGTCGGCGGCCGCTACGCGTTCTTACAGGAGTACATGGAACACGACGAGCAGCGCCACCACGACCTTCGCGTGTACGTCGTCGGCGACCGGATCGTCGGCGCGATGAACCGCTACGCGCCCGAAGGCGAGTGGCGGACGAACGTTGCGCTCGGCGGCGAGGTCGAGGATATGACGGGCGAACTCCCCGAGCGGGTCAGGGAAATCGCGCTCGACTCGGTCGAGGCTATCGGTCTAGACTATGCCGGCGTCGACATCGTCCAGAGCGACGACGGCTACTACGTGCTCGAAGTGAACCCCACCGCCGGGTTCCGCGGCCTGTTCAAGGCCAGCGGCGTCAGTCCTGCCCCCTACATCGCTCAGCTCGCTATCGAGCGGGCTGGCGGAAGCGTCGACGAGGAAACCGTCGAGCGACTCTCCGACCGGCTTGACGACTCCAAGCCTGCGTGTACGCCGAAGAAGCCACAGCCGAAAGCACAGGAGAACGTCGTCGTCGGCTACATCGAGGAGGTTGTCGTCACCGGGACGCAGGGGACAAAGTCCGTCCTCGCGAAATCCGACACTGGCGCGACCAGAACCAGTATCGACGCCAAGCTCGCCGCGGAAATCGGAACGGGGCCGATTCTCGACATCGTGAAGATCAAATCAGGGAGCCTCAAGTCCGGTCGTTCGCGCCCGGTCGTCGACCTCGTCGTCGGCGTCGGCGGGACCCAGCACACCGTCACCGCCAGCGTCGAAGACCGCGGGCACATGGACTATCCGCTGTTGCTGGGTCGGGACATCCTCAAGCACTATCAGGTCGACGTGACCCGCCGTGCGGACGACGAGTCAGACGTGGAAACAGAGGAAGAAGAGCAGAGCGAAGAGTAGCGACGCGTTAGTACCAGCTTTCGAGCCGTCTCAGTCCTCGCGCACTTCTGCGACGCTTTCGGCGATATCCTCGCTGGCCCGCCACAGATACAGGCTCGCGTAGCTCCGATACGGCGACCAGCGATCGGCGTACTCCCGCATCTCCGCGCGGCTGTACCCGTCGCCGACGACGGCCTCGAATCCCTTGCGGATACCGAGGTCGCCGACCGGGAACACGTCTTCGCGGCCGAAGGCAAACAGGAGTTGCATATTTGCGGTCCAGTCGCCGACACCCGTAATGGCGGTCAGTTCCTCGTGGATCTCCTCGTCGGCGGCGTCCTCGAACGTTTCCAGCGAGTAGCCGTGTTCCAGAAACGCATCGGCGACCTCGTTGACGTAGCGGGTTTTCTGCCGCGAGAGCCCGGCGTCCCGGAGGAGGTCGTTGTCAGCGTCTTTGATGCCCGCCGGTGTCACGGTGACGGCGTCGAACAGTCGCTCCCGTGTCGCGGCGGCCGACGCCATCGACACCTGCTGGCGGAGAATCGAGACGACGAGCCGCTCGAAAAGGTCCGACGCCGGGTCGAGCGTGAGTTCGCCGTGTGTCTCGACCAGCGGCCCGATATCGGGGTCTGCGCGTAACACCTCATGTGGCGAGTCACTCATGGCTCTGTGATACTGACTCGACGGAAAAGAACGTATCTGTCGCCGTTAGCCGTCAGCGATGATAGGGTCCGGATTTGGTGAGGCGACACCGGCAGCGCCGACAGGCTCCGCCGGGTTGCCCACGACTGTCGTTTCGGGGGTCACGTCATCGACGACGACTGCGCCAGCGCCGACGGACGCGTTCTCTCCAACGGTGATCGGCCCCATTATCGAGGCATCAGCGCCGATGGTCGCGCCGTCCCTGACCGTCGGGTGGCGCTTTTCGCGGCGCATGGACGTGCCGCCGAGGGTGACACCGTGGTACAGGAGCACGTCGTCGCCGATTTCGGCCGTCTCCCCGATGACGATGCCCATCCCGTGGTCGATGAACACGCGCTCGCCGATCTCCGCGGCGGGGTGTATCTCGACGCCGGTCAGGAACCGCGTGACGTGGGAAATAAGCCTGGCGACCAGCGTCCGGTCGTTCGTCCAGAGCCAGTGAGCGACGCGGTAGGCCCAGATCGCGTGCAGGCCGGGGTACGTGAGTGCGACCTCCACGGCGCTCGTCGCCGCCGGGTCCTTTGCGAGTGCTGTACGGATATCCGTTTTCAGTCGGTCGAACATTAGTGTAGTGTGGGGGGAGCGTATCGTCTGCACACGAGACAGTCGGTCGTGGTCTGAGTCACCGGACAGGAGTCACCGGGGACAACAACGGCGACGGGGGGAGCAACCACTGATTACGGTCCGGAGCGGGCGAGTAGCACGGCGTGGGACTCGGTCGCCCATCGTTGGCTACTCTACGTTGCTCGGCGGCTTAAAAAGCAGCGGTTGGACTGCTGTCGTTCCTCACTCAACGAGCGCACCCTCGGGAGACGGGTGTCTCACGTCGACAACCGGGGACTGCTCAGGTCATGCCCTTCCCGAGCAGTTCTCGGGCGATGATGTTCTTCTGGATCTCGGTCGTCCCCTCGTAGATCTGGGTGATCTTGGCGTCGCGGTAGAACCGCTCGACGTCGAAGTCGTTGACGTAGCCAGCGCCGCCGTGGATCTGGACGGCCTCGTCGGCTGTTTCGACGGCGACGCGGGAGGCCTTTTCTTTGGCCATTGAGGCCAGCTGGGTGAGCTTGTCGGCGTCGTTGTCGACGCTCCAGGCGGACTTGTGAGTTAGCTGGCGTGCCGCCTCGATTTCGGTGAACATCTCGGCGAGTTTGTGCTGGATGGCCTGGAACTCCGAGATGGACTGGCCGAACTGCTCACGGTCTTGGGCGTACTCCAGGGCACGCTCGGCGGCCCCGCGGGCGATACCGACACCCTGTGCGGCCACGCCGGTCCGGGTCTCGTCGAAGAACTGCATTATCTGGAGGAAGCCGGCCCCGCGCGTTCCCACAAGGTTGTCCTCGGGGACGCGCACGTCGTTGAGGATGAGTTCTGCCGTGTCCGACGCACGGATGCCGAGCTTCCCCGTGATCTTCTCGGCCTCGAACCCATCGCGGTCGGACTCGACGAGAATCTGTGAGAAGCCGTTGTACCGCCCCTCCGCGTCCGGGTCGGTCTCACAGAGCACGACGAAGTAGTCGCCGACCGAGCCGTTGGTGATCCACATCTTGTTGCCGTTGATGACCCACTCGTCGCCCTCCTTGCGCGCCTGTGTCGACACCGACGACACGTCCGAGCCGGTGTCTGGTTCGGAGATGGCCGCGCCCATGATGGCGTCCCCAGTTGCCACAGGCTCCAGGTACTCCTCTTTCTGGGCCTCTGAGCCGAACCCGATGAGGGCGTCAGCACCGAAGGCGGCCGACTGGATGCTCAGGCCGATTCCGGGGTCGGCCGCGAACAGTTCCTCGGCGATGATAGCGTTGGTCAGCGTGTCGTAGCCTGCGCCACCGTACTCCATCGGGATGTTCGCGCCTGTCAGCCCCATCTCGGCGGCCTTCTCGACGATCTCTCGAGGGAACTTCTCTTCCGTGTCGTACTCGGTCGCGACGGGCTTGATTTCGTTTTCGGCGAACCGGGCGATCTCGTCCTGTATCTGTCGCTGCTCTTCTGTCAGTTCGAAGTCCATATGTGGTGTGTTGACGTGAAATGCATTAATGGTTTGTAATCCGAAATAAACTGGAGAGTGGTTTTCTAATGAGAGAAACGTTGAAGCCTCGGCCGGCAGTGGAACGATATGTCATGGATTTCGAGGATATTGACACTATCGCCGTGCTCGGTGCCGGGAACATGGGCCATGGAATCACCGAAGTGGCCGCCATCGCAGGCTACGACGTGCGGATGCGTGACATCAAAGACGAGTTCGTCGAGGACGGCTACGACAACATCGAATGGTCGCTGAACAAGCTGGCCGAGCGAGACCAGCTCACCCAGGAGGAAGCCGATGCGGCGCTTGACCGCGTCACGCCGCTGGTCGATGTCGAGGAAGCAGTCAGCGACGTCGACGTGGTCATCGAAGCCGTGCCGGAGAAAATGGAGATCAAGAAGGACGTGTACACGGAGGTCGAAGAACACGCGCCCGAAGACGCCATCTTCGCCACGAACACGTCCAGCCTCTCCATCACGGAACTGTCGGAAGTGACCGAGCGACCCGAGCAGTTCTGTGGGATGCACTTCTTCAATCCGCCGGTCCGGATGCAGCTGGTCGAAGTCATCTCCGGTGCACACTCCAGCGACGAGACGCTGGACGCCATCGAGGCGCTCGCCGAAGACTTCGACAAAACGCCGGTCCGCGTCCGCAAGGACTCGCCGGGGTTCATCGTCAACCGCATCCTCGTCCCGCTGATGAACGAGGCCGCCTGGCTCGTCCACGGCGAGGAAGCGACCATCGCCGAGGTCGACTCGACGACGAAGTTCGACATGGGCCTGCCGATGGGGTCGTTCGAACTCTCCGATCAGGTCGGTAACGACGTCGGCCTCCACGTCCTCGAATATATGCACGAAGTGCTGGGCGAGCCCTACGCCCCGTGTCCCCTGCTCGAGGAGAAAGTCGAGAACGAGGAACTCGGGAAGAAGACCGGCAAGGGCTTCTACGACTACGAGAACGGCGGCGTCGATATTCCGACCGACGCCGGCCGCGAAGACGTCGAGCACCGCCTCGTCGCCGTGATGGCAAACGAGGTCGGGAAGCTCGTCGAGAACGACGTGGCCCCCGTTGCAGACATCGACCAGGCCGTCCAGCTCGGCGGCGGCTTCCCGGACGGTCCCGCGAAGATAGCCGACAAGACCGGTCTCGAGACGCTCGTCGACACGCTTGAGGAAACCCACGAGGAGACCGGCGCGGAGCGCTACGCGGTCTCTGACGGCCTCCGAGAGGCCGCGGCGGAAGGTGGCTTTTACAGTACCGAGGACGAGGCTCCAGCGGAGTTCGATAATGTCACCGTCGAGTACCCCGGTGACATGGTCGGTCACATCGAACTCGACCGCCCACACCGGATGAACACCGTCAGCCCTGAGCTGATGGACGACCTCGCCGACGCCGTCGACCTGCTCGAAGACGACGACGAGGTGCGCGCCATCCTGCTGACCGGGGCCGGCGACAAAGCGTTCTCCGCCGGGGCAGACGTGCAGGCGATGGCCTCGAACGCGACGCCGCTGGACGCCATCGAACTCTCCCGCAAGGGCCAGCAAACCTTCGGGAAGCTCGAGGAGTGCTCGATGCCGGTCGTCGCCGGCATCGACGGCTACGCGCTGGGCGGCGGGATGGAACTGGCGACCTGTGCCGACCTCCGCGTGGCCTCGGAGCGCTCCGAACTGGGCCAGCCCGAACACAACCTCGGCCTCCTGCCGGGGTGGGGCGGCACACAGCGCCTCGCCCGCATCGTCGGCGAAGGCCGCGCCAAGGAGATTATCTTCACCGGCGACCGCTACGACGCCGACGAGATGGCCGAATACGGCTTCATTAACGAGGTCGTCGACAACGACGCCCTCCACGAGCACGCACTCGAACTGGCCAAAGACATGGCCGCCGGCCCGCCGGTCGCACAGAAACTCACCAAGCGCGCGATGCTGGCCGGCCGCGACGACATCGATGCCGGCCTCGAAGTCGAATCACAGGCTTTCGGTCATCTCATCGGGACCGACGACGTGATGGAGGGCATCAACGCGTTCATGGGCGACGGGGAGCCGAACTTCGAAGGGAAGTGAGGCGACCGTCTCAGAGCTTCGCTCTGACGGAAGTGAGCCGGACTTCGAAGGCAAGTAATAGCGGACAGTCGCCCACCGGCTGAATACGTCGTATCTTTTTGACACACGCTACTGGAGCCTGCCGACTCACAACAGTCGTACGTCTGTGGTACGCATCCTCAGGTAGCGTTGATTTCGATGGGGTTAAATTGGTCCACCCGGAACGATTGAGTACGCTCGGTTGGTGTAGTCCGGCCAATCATCTTGGCCTTTCGAGCCGAGGACCAGGGTTCAAATCCCTGACCGAGCACATTACTGTCGTAACCAAACTATAGTAGCCATTGAAAACCAACCCACGCCTGATCGCACGACAGCAGTGTGATCAGTGTGTGAACTGTTTCAATTGTTACTATAGTGAGCGACTGCTGTGCCCGCTGTTCGATCCGTTACTACTCTGCCCAGTCCGCACGTAACTGTGAGTTCAGCCTCCAGGCTTTGCAATTCAGCCACTCTCTGTGTTGATATTTGACAATTACGTAGGTGAAAGAAAACATATTTATATATGTATATGAAGCCAGTAGTATATGAAACGGCGAACATACGTAAGTACGATCGGAAGCAGCATCGCTGCACTCAGCCTTGCAGGATGTAGTGGGAGCGACGGGGGAGACGGAGACGGCGGAGACGGAACCAGTGAGTCGACACCAACGCCGGAACCAACGTATGAAGTAGATCAAGAGGCACCGGCACGGCTGAAACTGCTCTCCGTGAATGGGCCAAAGGAGGTCGCGTTCGGTGACACCATCGAGGGTGACGTGACTGCCGTCAATGTCGGTGGTGAGCCGATATCCGGGAACGCAACCATAGAGTTCGTCCATTCGGAAGCAGCTAACACTGAGCCACAGACAGTCACCGTCAACGCTGACGGACTGGCGTCCGGCGAAGAAGTCTCGCATAGCTATCGTGTCGACGCCGAGTACGCCGGTGCTTGGGCGTTTGAACCGTCGTCGGACTTCTACGCCGTCGACGATACGGTCACGTCAACCGTGTCGGTCCTCCCGAAGCGGGGGAGCACTGGGGAAACCATCGAGCTTGCGAGCGGCGTTCAGGCCACAGTGTCTGATATGTCCTACGAACAGATGATCGCCTACGAGCTCCCCTCTGGCGAACGGGCTTTGGGCGATAACACTGTCCATGCCATTCGCGAAACGGTCTCAGATAATATCCTCCTGATTCTGAGCGTGACGTTCGAGAACGGAACTGGCGAGGCGAAGACGGTGTCGAAAGACGACTTTGTCGTTCCCGAATCGAGCTTCGTGAGCGAGTCGGCCGCAGGTCGTGACGGGACGAACGCAGCCGGGGAGAACATCAACCCAGGGCAGACCTACAGCGGCCATCTGATTTACGCTGTCCCGAAGGCCAAGATTGACAACCTCGCGTTCGGCATAAATCTCGCAGAAGGGAGTGCAGTCGCTGATATCGAAATCCCGCTTCAGTCGCCCGGTGGCTTCCCCGAGTTCGAACTGGCGAACATCGACGTTCCGCCGGAGGACGTCACGGGCGATGAAGCGATAGTCGAGATGGAGGTCGAGAACGTGGGCGACAGCGCAGGGATGTTCAAGTCCATCTTCGAGTTCAAGACGCCCGAGGAACCAGGCATACTTGCCGGCTATTCCGCAGATACGTGGTACATTGACTCTGATGGCCCCTACACGCAGCGGATTCCCGCTGGGGAAACCAGGACCATCGAACTGGTAACGGAACCGGACGCGGACAGGCGGTGGGACTACCGGACGACGCCATTCGGGGCAGAGTGGACGTTCGAGGCCGTGGAATAGGTGTAGATAGGGCTTTCTCCACGACCGAATCAGCGTGACTTCTCGATAATCCGCCTCCTGAACGAGTCAACAGCGGTAGGTATTTTTCGGGTCCGAGCAACGGACCGACCATGCAAGCAGTCGTACTCGCGGCAGGCCAGGGGACGCGTATGCGGCCGTTGACAGACCACACACCGAAGCCGATGCTCCCGGTCGCGGACCGGCCGCTGGTGGCACACACCGCCGACACGGCAATCCAGGCGGGGGCCGACGAACTCATCTTCGTCGTCGGCTACGAGGCCGAGGCGGTCCGCTCGTACTTCGGCGACGAGTACAACGGCGTCCCGGTCAGCTTCGCCGTTCAGGAGGAGCAACTGGGGACCGCCGACGCTGTCGCCGCTGCGAGGGAGCACCTCGACGGTCCCTTCGCAGTCCTCAACGGCGACAACCTCTACGACGCTGCGAGTCTCAGCGGCCTCTTCGACGCCGCACCGTCGGTCGCCGCCTACCGCGTCGACGACCCCACGAGCTACGGCGTGCTGTCGACGGATGGCGACGCCGTCACCGGCATCGTCGAGAAGCCCGACGACCCACCGACGGACCTCGCAAACGCAGGAGCGTACGTCTTCCCGGCGGAAGCGCGGGACTGGCTCGATGTGCCGCTCAGCGACCGCGGCGAGCGGGAGATCACGGACGTGCTCGCCAAAGTCATCGAGGAGTCGACGGTCACCGCCGTCGAGGTCGACCGCTGGCTCGACGTGGGCCGTCCCTGGGAACTGCTGGAAGCCAACGAGTGGAAACTCGGACAACTGGACCGGCGACTCGACGGCGAGGTGCGCGGTGACGCCGACCTGCGTGGCGAAGTCGTCGTCGAGGAGGGCGCGGTCGTCGAACCCGGCGTCGTCATCGAGGGACCGGCGCTGGTCCGCTCGGGCGCACACGTCGGACCGAACGCCTACGTCCGCGGGGCGACCCTGCTGGGCGAGGACACTCACGTCGGCCACGGGGTCGAACTCAAGAACACGGTGCTGATGGCCGATTCGAACGTGCCCCACGTCTCCTATGTCGGTGACAGCGTCATCGGGCGCGAGGTCAACTTCGGCGCGGGAACGCAGGTAGCGAACCTCCGCCACGACGGCGACCCGGTCCGGATGACAGTGAAAGGCGACCGCGTCTCGACGGGGCGGCGGAAGTTCGGCGTCGTCGCAGGCGACGGCGCGAAGACGGCTATCAACACGAGCCTGAACGCCGGTGTCGTCCTCTCCTCGGGCGCGACGACAACCCCTGGCGAATCCGTCACGCGAGACCGATAGCGGGCATCTTCTATCGAGCGTCTGTTTGCGGTAACTACGTGTAGCTAGCCTTCTGTAACCGATTCGACATTCGTGTACGTTCGTGACGTTCAGTGCAAGTATGTGGGATTAAGTGGCGTGAAAGACACTCTCAACTAAGATGGTCGACCCGACATCAGATCACCACGAGAATATCGACGAGGACGAGGCACCGGAGTGTGCTACCTGCGGCGACGCTATCGCTAACGAAGTGACACACCGTGTCATCACATGGATAGAAGACGGCAGCGTCGAAACCGCCCACTTTTGCAACGAGGACTGCCGACTAGAGTGGCAGTAACACGTCTGTTCTAACTGTCTTCCGGACGGTGTACCGCTTTCCGGGTGCGCACCCGCGACTCCGGTCTTCGGGTGCATCCCTTCGCTGGCAAACTCGCACGCTCTTTTCAGTCCACCTGCGCATCGATGTGGTGGACTGCGTCTGGTGAGAGGAGTCGCCCCGTGGGTAGTTCGACCCAGCCGTTTGCGAGGACGCGAACCGCTCCCTCGTGCAGGACTGTCTCTTGCTCGATATCGGCGTACACGATGGCGCTCTCGTACTCTTTGACGAACTGCTCCACGGCATCACCCCAGGCTGGTTCCGTCGAGACGACCATGTGATGGCTATCTCGCTCTCATGACAAAGCTTTGGCGAGACAGGTTGCCACTCGTCGCCCCTTCTTCCAAAACCGTTGACGGAATCAACTCCGACAAACCAATTGAGTGTTAACATCCTGCACATATTTGGGCTGGCCTAGTGAACACTGCGGTATGACATGACTGCGGGCAATCACTCTGACTGGCGGACGGCCGAGGAAGCGCACACTGATGACGTCATCGGCGACGACACGCTGGGCGAAATGTTTGCCGCAAGCGCGGCCCGGAACGCCGACACGACCGCCCAACTGTACAAGGGTGGTGTCTACGACCGGTCACTGACTGGCGACGTGATACCGGCGGCTCCCGACGGCGACTACGCCGAGATCAGCTACGAGCGGATGCATCACCTGGTCAAATACCTGGCCGCAGGGTTCCGTGACCTCGGTGTCGGCCCGGACGCCCGCGTCGGTATTCTGGCCAACACGCGGATGGAGTGGGCGCTGAGCGACTTTGCCGTTCTGTCTGCGGGCGGGGTGGTGACGACCGTGTACACGGATTCCTCGCCGAAACAGGTGCAGTATCTGCTGTCGGACCCAGAGGCGAGCGCCGTCGTCGTGGAGAACGCCGAGATGCTGGACCGTGTCCTGGCTATCGAGGAGGACCTGTCGCTTTCGTTCATCGTCGTCATGGACGACATCGACGTGGACCGCGAGGACGTGTACACACTCGAAACAGTGTACAGGCGCGGCGAGGAGACGTTCAGCGAGTCGGCGTACCAGTCCTGGCTGGACGACCGCGACCCCGACGATCTGGCGAGCCTCATCTACACCTCCGGGACGACGGGCCAACCGAAAGGGGTCCAACTCACTCACCGCAACTTCCGAGCGAACGTCAATCAGGCCCGCAGGCGAATCGGGCCACGACCGGACAAGCCGCCGGACCTGCCGACCGTCACCGCCGAGACGCGTTCGATAGCGTTCCTCCCCCTGGCCCACGTCTTCGAGCGCCTCGCGGGCCATTTCTTCATGTACGCCTCCGGCGCGGCTGTGAGCTACGCCGAAAGCCCGGATACGCTGGCCGACGACCTCCAGACCGTCAAACCGATGACCGGGCTGAGCGTCCCCAGAGTTTACGAGCGTATTTTCGACAATATGCGAACGCAGGCCAGCGAGTCCCCGCTCAAAAAGCGGATTTTCGACTGGTCGATGGACGTGGCCCGCGACTACGCCCGGACTGACGACCCGGGACCGATACTCACTGCGAAACACTCGCTCGCTGATCGACTCGTCTACAGCACGGTCAAAGAACGGCTCGGTGGGAACATCGAGTTCATGGTCAGCGGCGGCGGGAGTCTCTCGAAAACGCTCTGTGAGACGTTCCTCGGGATGGGGCTGACGATACTCGAAGGGTACGGCCTCACTGAGACCTCACCGGTTCTGACGGTGAACCCGCCGGAAGACGTCCGTCCCGGAACCCTGGGTGCTCCGCTGACTGAGGTCGACGTTCACATCGATACCGACGTCGTCGACGCCAGCGAATTCGACGGCGTCACTGGCGACGTGGGCGAACTGCTCGTCGACGGCCCGAACGTCACGCAGGGGTACTGGAACGCGCCCGACGCGACGACGCGGGCCTTCACCGAAATCGACGGCACCCAGTGGTTCCGCACCGGCGACATCGTCGAACGGACCGACGACGACTTCCTCATCTATCACGACCGCCTCAAGGAACTGCTCGTCCTCTCGACGGGGAAAAACGTCGCACCACAGCCCATCGAAGACCAGTTCGCGACGAACGACCGGGTCGATCAGGTCATGGTCGTCGGCGACGACCAGAAGTTCGTCGGCGCGATAATCGTCCCGAACTTCGAGGAACTCCGCCGGTGGGCCGACAGCGAGGGCGTCGACCTCCCCGACGACCCCGAGGAACTAGTCGAGGACGACCGCGTCCACGCGTGGGTCCAGACTGCCGTCGACGCGGTCAACGAGGAACTCGAACGCGTCGAGCGGATCAAGTCGTTCGCGCTCGTCTCCCGGGAGTGGACCGCCGAGAACGACTTGCTCACGCCGTCGATGAAAAAGAAGCGCCGCAACATCCGCAGCGCGTACCGCGAGAAACTCGCAGAGATATACGGCGAACAGCAGGTCGAGGCTGTCTGACTGGTAGTCGTCAGTAATGCTGTCGCCGCCTCAGTCGGTGACGACCACGTCGACGGCTCGTTCTCGCGGCCCGTCGCAGTCGACGAGCAGCACGGACTGCCACGTCCCCATATCGAGGCCCCCGTCGCGGACGGGAATCGTCTCGCTCGGCCCCACAAACATCGCCCGGACGTGTGCGTCCGCGTTGCCGTCCAGTTCGTCGTGGTCCCACCCGCTGTCCGGGACGAGGTCCCCGAGTGCGTCACTGAGGTCACCGAGCAGCCGCGGCTCGGCCTCGTTGACTGTGATGCCCGCGGTGGTGTGGCGGACGAACACTGTACAGGTCCCCTCGGCGTCTTCGGGAATCACGTCCCGGACTCGGTCGGTGATGTCGACTACCGAGAGCTGGTCGTCAGTCGCGACAGTGAACCGATTCGTTGGCATATCTGCGCCCACGAGCGGACGGAACTCAAGCGTACCGCTACGCTCAGCGTCACAGGTCGGAAAACGCGGCCTCGTTCAAACTCCGCCCTTCAGGCAAGCCACTCGTCCGGCTTGGTGTTGTAGTCGATGTCAGTTGCTGTGAGGTGTTCGACCTCGGACCAGTCGACATCGGTGACAGTCACTTCGTCGCCGTCGTAGCGGATGCGCTTGCCGACCTCTTCTGGTTCGGGTTCGCGGTCGCGGCGCTTGGCGACCTCCACGTCGTGGTCGTCGAACTCCTTGACGATGGTCAGCAGGTTCACCGGTCGGCCCCAGAGTTCGAAGGTGCGCTTGAGCACTTCCTTGGCCTGGCCGATGTCGAGCATGACGCCGTTGTACTGATGAGCGAGCAGCAGTTCGTTGCGGTTCTGGTAGTTACCGTCCTCGACGACGACGGTGGGCTTCCCGAAGTTGGTGAACTGCAGCATGAGCTTCTTCTTGACGTCTTCGTGGTCCGTCGAGGTCACCCGGTAGTCACCCGAAGCGTGGGTGTACTCGTAGGTAAAGTAGTCGTTGTCGTCGACGAACTCCTGGGTGAGGAACTCATCGAGGAAGGTCACGTCGTTGTGGCTCTCGCGGATCTCCCGCATGCGCTCCCACCCGCGGGTGTAATCCACGTCGTCGAGTGCGTCTTCGACGCTGTCGTAGCGCGAATTGTCGAACATGTAGCGGGCGGTCCGCTCCAGTTCCTCCTGCCCAACCCGGGAGACGAAGCCGCGGTACTGGGGCTTGACCAGCGAGTAGTGGCGCTGGGCCAGCCCCTCGTAGGTCAGCACCTTCCAGGGGTACTGCTCCACGTCGAACTCGCCGTCGCGGGCCGCCGCCAGCCCGTCGCTATCGACCCGCGGGTCCTCGGGGTCGAGGTCGTCGAGGTGGTTCGGGACAGCAGTGAGCCACGCCGGCGGTTCGAGGTGGTCCTGTACCATCTTGTAATCGACACTCTCGTCGAAGTTCCGCCAGGTGATGCCCTCGACGCGGAGCAGGCGCTCGATGACCTCGCGGCGGTTCTCCGTGTTCTCGACGTACTCCCAGATCTCCAGGCCGAGGCTGTAAGGGTTCAGCCCGCCCGACCCGAGCACCTTCGACATGTGGTCGGAGTAGAGGATGAACTCGTCGTCGCCGGCGAACTGTTCGCCGGTCATCATCGTGGATTCCCAGTAGGAGTTGTGGTTGACGAACCCCGCGGCAGCGTACCGATGCGTCTCCTCAACGGAGATATCATACACATCTCCGGTGCCGGTTTCGACATCGACAATTTCGTCTGTCCACGATTCAGTTTCGAACCAGGCGAGTTCATCGAGGTACGTCGACAGTTCCGTCGCTTTTGCCTCGTATCCGAACCCGATTTCGTCGGCGAAGGTGTTTGCAGACGCACCGGTGAGATGGACGTGATAGCAGCCGTCCGACTGCTCCCGCCGTCGGCTCAGAACTCCGAAGTTCGTCAGTAGTAGCTGAACCCTTTTCGAGAGATCTTCGCTCTTTGTCGACAGGATCGCACCCTGCTCTCCGGCGTACCCATCGGCGTCGAATAGACCGCGAATGAATTCGGCGACCACCTGTTTCGGCGACCGCAGAATCTGGTCTGGGACCGTTTTTTCAGCAGCAGCGACACCAGTTGGGAGGTCGAATTCCTCAGTGAGCAAGTCACGGAGATTCTTCGAATACGCGTAGACTCGCCACCGTGACTCCTGCCGTTCGACCGTCGCTTCGATACCGAACAGTTCCGAGAGAAGCCCAGCGAACTCTTCCGCATGGGCCTGTTTACCGGATGTAAACCCGATATGGCGGGAATTCGACGGAACGTGTCCGTCTCCGATTAACAAACCGAGGAATCGCCCGAATAACTCATCAACGGTTTCAGGGATGCGGATCGACTCTCTGTTACTCAACCCAGCGTTACCGCCTTCTTCGTAGCCGTCGAGTGCGCGGTCGATAGCCTCAGCCTTTTCGGCGCTACCTGTACGCCGATACCGCATTACGGTCCAGACGGAGACACCCGCCTCATCAGCGACGTCATTCAGCGACGTGTATTCCGAACAGGTCCACTCGATTGGGACGTTCGTCTCGGGCCACGTCCCGTTCCCGCCAGTGACGGCGATTTCATCGCCAGTCTCCAGTTCATCAAGTCTGACCCAGTCTCCATCGGGCTGACGCACACGGTGATTGTTCGATCCGGTCAACTCGAACCCACGACGTGTCTCTATCGTCACGGTATCGTGGTCCGGGATAATGTTAGAGTCGTACACTTCGCGTGCTTGTTCACCATCGGAGACGGTGACATGGTCCGATACCACGTCCTCCATTGGAACTAACCCATCAGCCGTGAAAACCGGCGTCTCAGGGTCTACACAGGCCCAACCCTCGTTCATCACCTTCGTCATTTTCTGCGGCGCAAAGTAGTAGGCCTCCCGTCGGAGCAGTTCCAAGAGTTCCGTCTGCCAATCTTCCATCTCGGTCGCGCGTTCGGCGTCCCCGTCGTACTGCATGCCGTGTTTCCGGAGGAAGCCGAGCACGTCCTTCTCGGGTTCGGCGGGGAACGTGACGTTCTCGTCGTCGTCGCGCTGGGCGTCCAGCCACTCCTCGTCGAACACCTGCCGTTTGACCTCCTCGGAGAGTTCAAGATCATCCAGCTGCTCGGTCACGTCCGCCCCTTCAATGTCCTCGAACTCCTCGGGGACCGTCTCGACCGGGCTGTAGGGAATATGCTGGTCGATGTTGTCCTCCAGACAGAGGACGTGGTCGATGAACCGCTCGACCTCGGCCCGCTCAATGTCGGGGTCTTGCATGTACTCCTGGATGGTGTCGCCGTGGCGGGCGAGCATCCCGGCGGCGTCAGGGCCGCGGCGGCGGTCCTCGCCGGACGCATCGGTCGTCGTCCGGGAGGAGCCGTCGGTGAACATCCGGAACCACTCGTTGTTGGCGAAGAAGTCCGCGTGGGCTTCGACGTGGGTGATGACGGCCTTCTGGTCGGCCAGCGTGTTCGACTCTTGGAGGAACGCGTGGGCCGGGTCGTCGTTGTTGACGATCTCGAAGGCCTTGCCGCCGAGGAACTGGCCCTGTTTCTGCTGGCGGTCGTACTGCATCCCCCAGCGCCAGTGCGGGTAGCGCTGCTGGAACCCGCCGTAGGCGATGAGTTCGTTCATCTCGTCGTAGTCGACGATCCAGTAGTTCACCGGGTACGGTTTCAGCCCGAGCTTTCTGGCGAGATTGCCAGCCTCCTCGACGGGCTCGTCGAGGTCGTCGGCCACGCGCTGTTTCGCGAATCTGTCGTCGTTCATTGGTCCTCCGTACTGAGTATGTCGTAGATGGCGTCCACCACGTCCTCCGGCGAGGAGACGTACGCGACCGCGACGTTGTCGGCGTCGCGGAAGGAGCGTTCGACCTCCTCGGCGTGGGTGGCGTTGATGGCGTTGCCGCTCGGCTGGGTTTCCACGTACGCGTGGAGGTTCGCCGGGATCTGTTCCATCAGCGGGATTACTTTCTCCTCGGTGTCGTTCGAGGAGTTCTCGCTGTCGCCCGCCGCGAACACGTAGCGGTTCCACTCGCTCCAGGGGTACTCCTCTTCGAGCACTTCGGCGGCGAGTTCGTACGCACTGGAGATTCGGGTGCCCCCGCCCGAGCGGATGCCGAAGAACTCCTCGCGCTCGACCTCCCAGGCGTCGGCGTCGTGGGCGATGTAGACGAACTCGGCGTTGTCGTACTTGCCGGTGAGATACCAGTCAAGCGGCGTGAACGTCCGCTCGACCAGTTCCCGCTTCTTCTGGCGCATCGACCCGGAGACGTCCCGGATGTTCACGACGACGACGTTCTTCTCGCGCTCCTCGACGATTTCGGGGTAGCGGTAGCGCTCGTCCTCGCGACGGAACGGGATCTGGTCGACGCCCTCCCGGCGGATGCGCTGTGAGGTCTCAACTTTTTCGACGTTGTCCTCCATCTCCTCGATGGAGTCCCAGACGGCTTTCTCGTCGGCAGGCAGTTCCTCGTAGGCGTCGTCGATCCACGCCTTCGAGACGGGCATGTTCCCCTCGCGGGTCCACTCGTAGACGGTGGCCGGCCCCCAGCCGTCGACTTTGAGCGCCTCGCGGACGTAGTCCTCGTCGAAGTCCATCGCGAGCTTTCGCTTGAGTCCTTTCTTGAACAGCCGCTCGAAGTCCAGCGTCGAGGAGGGGCCGGTCCGGGTGATGTCCGTGAAGTCGCCTTCCTTTTCCTCGATGACTTTCTTGCCCTTCGGTTCGAGGTCGAGCCCCAGTTGTTCGTCGAGTTCTTCGGCGAACTCCTCGGGGTCCATCTCGTAATACTCGTGTTCGCCGCCCTCCTCGCCGGGTTCGCCGTCCTCGTCACCGTCGTCGCCGGGCTGGGGCTGTGGCTGGCCGACCGGGTCGCCCTCTTCGGCGCCTTCCCCCTGACCGACGCCACCCTGATCGCGCTGGTCGTACTCGAACTCAGGGAGGTCGACGATCTTGATCGGGATACGAACGGAGTCGCCCCGAGATTGGCCCAGATCGCCGTACTGGATGAACTCGGCGAGGTCCTGTCGGCGCTCCTCGCCCACGTCGCGGTACCGCTCGAGGTCGTCTTTCAGTCCCATCTGTAACTCACCTGGCTCATAACGTGACGGCTCGTCAGTTCGGCCGACGCCGGCGTGTAGTCGAACATCTCTACCATGTTATCCAGCGTCTTGTCCTTGAGGCGGGCCGTCTCGGTGCCGGACGGGGGGTTGTCCCACAGCCCGGGCTCGAAGTCCGCGTAGGTCCGCTGGATGTCGTCCCAGTCGTAGCTCCCGAGGACGGTGTTGATGACCGGAATCTCCTTGGGGTTGACGTCGCCGACGCGGAACTCCTCGTCGCGGCGCTGCCACGCGTGGCGGTTCAGGGCGGTGATGATTTTGTCGGTGCGGAACTGCTCGACGGCGTGGTCGGGCTCGTTGCCGTCATAGTTCTTCTCGTCGAAGCGGCCCAGGTGTTCGATCTCGAACACCTTCATCTTCAGCGGGTCCGGGTCGACGAGTTCGCCCCGCTCGTTTTCGATCTGGTCGTCGGACTCCCAGGCGTAGACCTGTTCGATGTACTCTTCGACGGTCGCCTCGTCGACGCGCTTGTCCCGCATCATCGCGTCGAGCACGTCCTGTTCCTGCTGGCCGAAGATGTAGTTCTTGACAGTCACAACACGCTCCTCGTACTCGGTAGCCTCACCAGTGGAGAACACGGGGGCATCCACCAGTCCCTCGGCGACGGCGTTGAGCACGTCTCGGGGCATCAGAACGTGTTCGACCGGGAGGTCGGGATGGTGGCGGTCCTGTGGTTCGTGCAGCAGGTCGGCGATGATATCGCGGACGTAGGTGACCGGAATACCGTGGTCGCCGTCCTCGGCGGTGGTCTCCAGATCGTAGTCGTCGATGTCGACGCGCTCGTCGCCCTCCATCAGGTAGCCCCGGTCGAACAGCAGCGCTTTGTCGACGAGGTCCAGCCCGGTCGGGATTTCGGCGCTATCGAGCCGCGAGACGACGGCGTACAGCGCCGCGGACTCGATTGTGTGTGGGGCCAGCTCCTTGTCGGTCGCCGACTCGACTTCGTCCCGAACCGAGATGGTCAGTGGCTCCTGAATCCACGTCTCTAGTTCGTCCCAGGTCTCGGGGTCCCACACCTGCGTCTCGTTGGTCAGCTCCCGCCGCAGGAGCTGGGCTTCGAGCGAGAGGTTCGTCAGGTACGTGAACTCGTGTTTGTCCAACCGGCGTTTCAGCGCCTTCAGCGGGTCCTGACCCTCGCGGTCGGCGTGTTTGTTGAGCTGGGCCTCTAGGTCCGGGTTCGAGATGATGATGAGCTGGGTGTCCACGTCCATCCCGATGCCTTTGTCGAGTTTGACGTGAGACTCGTCGGGCACGTTCAGCAGCTTCTGGAGCAGGTCAGCGTGCTGGGCGGCGTCCTCGACGACGGTCAGCAGGCCGTTGCCCTGGGAGAGGACGCCGTCGTAGCTAAACGCCTGTGGGTTCTTGCGCCCCCGCGAATCCAGTTCGCGGAGCATGCCGTGCATCCACGAGCCGACGAGCCGCTCCTTGGGCGTGCCATCGTCCTCGGAGTGCAGGATGCCGATGCCGTGGCCCACGTCCACGACGAAGTTCTTCACACGGAGGTGAGCGGGCTGGGTGACCGCCGAGAACAGGTCCGTCTCGCCCTGCCGGCGGTACTGTTCTTCGAGGAAGTCGTAGGCCTCCCTCGAGAACGGGTCGAGTTCGCCGTCGACGCGGATCGGGATGTGGTCGTCGAGGCGCTCGTTGACCTCGGCGAGCAGATCGGTGCGGACGTCGTCGGGGAACACCGTCAGCGGGTGGGCCTGGACGGGGCTCTCGTACCAGTCGTCCTCGTCCCCGACGGCCGCGTTCCCGTAGGTCATGCTGGTGGCGTTGCCGCCGGCCCCGGCGACGTTCCACTCGACGGTGTAGCGCCGCCCCTCGGGCGTCTTCGAGTACTCCCGCAGGCCGTTGATGAGACAGCGTTTGAGCTCGGACTTGCCGGTCGCCGTCGGTCCTTCGAGCCAGATGATCTTCTCGTCTTTCCCGCGGCCCGCCGCAATCGAGCGGAGGTCGTCGACGAACGCGTTCAGGACCTCGGTGTTACCGAGGATGGCGTGTTCCCCGTCGTTGTGCGGGTCGTCGAAGAAGCGGTAGCGCTCCTTCTCCTCGCCCTCCTCGATGACGATCCGTGTTCCGGCGTCCTCGATTGCATCGAGCAGGTACTTCGAAGCGTGGGCTGCGACCTGGGGCGTTTCGAGGACGGTGTCGACGTACTCCGCGAGGCTCATCGGGGCCTCGTAGGCGGCGTCGAGTGACTCGTCCGCGCGGTCGATGTACTCCTCGCCGGTCATTACTCTTCCATCTCGCTTTTGGCGACCTCCGCGCCGGCGAACTCGAGGACTTCCTTGGCGCCCTCCTCGGAGTAGCCCTGTTCGATGAGGGCGTCGATCCACTGGTTGCGCTCCTCGTCGTCCATCTCCGAGCTGGAGACCAGCGCGGAGAAGTTGATGTTGTGTTTCTTGTCTTCCCAGAGCTTGCGTTCGAGGGCACGGCGCAGGCGGTCGTTGTCCTGTGGGTTGAACGTATCACCCTCGCGGGCACGCCGGGACACCCAGTTGGACACTTCCTGCCGGAAGTCGTCCTTGCGGTCCTCGGGGAGGTTGAGCTTCTCCTCGACGGAGCGCAGGAACTGTTCGTCCGGCTCCTGCTCGCGGCCGGTGAGTTCGTCTTCGACGGTCGCGTCGTCGATGTAAGCCATGACGTGGTCCATGTACTTCTCGCCCTGGCGCTGGATCTCGTCCATGTCGTAGGCCAGCGCGTGGCGCACGTCCTCGATGGCCCGCTCCTTGTACTCCTCGCGGACGAGTTCGAGGAAGCGGTAGTACTTGCTGAACGACTCCTCGTCGATAGAGCCGTGGTTCTCGAGGTTGCCCTCGAGGTGGTTGAACGTCGTCAGCGGCGAGAGGAAGTCCCGGCTGCGGTGCATCGAATCCATGATGGCCTCGGCGATCTCGTCGCCGATGAACCGCGGGGAGACGCCGTCCATCCCCTCGCCGATGTCGGCCATTTTCTCGGCCTCCTCGCGGAGCTTCTTCACGTCGACGTCGTCGGCCTCGTCGATTTCGCCGTTGTAGGCTTTCGCCTTCTGGACGAGGTCTATCGATTCGTTGTCCGGCTCCTCGATGCGGGTGAGGACGCCGAACAGGCCCGCCATCTCCAACGTGTGGGGCTCGACCTGAATATCCGGTAGGTCGGCGTTGCGCAGCATCTTCTGGTAGATGTTGGCTTCGGCCTCGTACTGGAGAACGTACGGGAAGTCGATGCGCTTGGTCCGGTCGTTGAACGCCTCCATCTTCTCGTCGCCCTTCTTGTCCCGGTACTCGGGCATGTTCGTCCGGCCGACGATGACCTGGTCGATGTCGATGCGGGGGTTGTTCTTGGGCTTGATTGTCTGTTCTTGACTGGCATGGAGGAAGTCATAGAGGAACTCCCGCTGGAGCTTCAGCAGCTCCTCGCCAGAGAAGATTCCGCGGTTGGCGTTACAGAACGCCCCGGAGTAGTCGAACGCTCGGGGGTCGCTCTCGCCGTAGATGGCGATCTTCGAGTAGTTGACGTCGCCGGTGAGTTCGGTCTCGTCCTGGTTCTTCTTGTCCTTGGGTTCGAACGTCTCGATCCCGCGGCGCTGGTTCTCGTCGGCGACGAAGCGGATGATCTCGATATGGTTCTCCAGAACGGACTGGAGGTCGTCGTCGTATTCGGCCAGCAGCCGATCCATGTAGAACTCCGAGGCGGGGTCCAGCGACTGCTCGTTCCGGATAGTGTAGGGGGCATCGAGTTCCGCGTTGATGTCCTCGATGACCTTGTCCCGCTGCTCCTGTGGGAGGAGCACGAGCGGGTCCTGGTTCATCGGCGACCGGACCACGTCGTCGGCGGGGTCCTGGTCGTGGATGACATCACAGAGGTTCGTCCAGCGGAAGGTGTACATCCGCCCGTCGTCCCGGCTGGTGTAATCCTCGAAGTAGCGCCGGACCTGCCGGTCGAAGTCGGACTTGCCCGACCCGACCGGCCCCAGGAGGAGTTTGATGCGCTTCTCGGGGCCGAGTCCGCGAGCGCCGGATTTGACCTTGTTGACGAACTCGTGGATCGCCTCGTGGATGACCCGCCCGTAGAAGGTGTTCTCGCCGTCGTTGAGCGGATCTTCGCTCGCCAGTTCGTACTCGACCACGCCGGCCTCCTCGTCGTAGGTCTTGCCGTAGTAGTCGAACATGTCCGCCACGCGCTGGTGGGCGTTGCGGGCTACCTTCGGTTCGTCGTACAACTGTTGTAGATACCAGTCGAACGTGTTCGTCTTCCGGAGGTCCGCCGGTATCGTGTCACGGTACTCCTTGCTCAGCGCTTCGAGTGTCTCTTTGTTCTTGCTCATGCTATCTCAGTAGTTCGTCGTGGCTGCAGGCGACCGCCGACTGTTGCGGGACGGTCCCGGGGCTGTGTGGCTACTCGTCGTCGGTGCTGTCCGCTGCAGATGTGACCGCGTACAGCCGCCGAATCACCCTTCGCTGCAGGGTGACGCGTGTGCCCTTCCATGGCTGACCTGCCGGGCGGAACACGGGGACTGCTCCGACCTGCTGTGGTAACGGGAGACAGTGTGGAACTGTTTCCGATACTATTTACCGTACGAACTCTGTTCGTATAAGAACTTTGCCCTCTTGTGGGTATACCGCCGATAAATTCCGACGCCGTGATAGGCCGAACACGGGGATGGTGGGCCATATGTATGTTAGCGTGCATCATTGGTTTCGAGTTGGATTTATATACTGTGTCGGTTGTCAACTGTTCTCTTCGGTGTGTCGGCCAGTGTTTAGCGCTGGATTGATGTGAATCTGTTGCTGGTTTGATTGGCGACTGGGAACGGCCCACACGATATTGTGGCTTGACGTATCGACGTTGCCGCCGTCAGCACGAGTGTCGGTATCCGGGCCCGGCGGATTTCGGGACGGACCAGCGGATTCTTGCCGGTCCACGCCAATTCGACGGTATGGACCTGTCGGCCCTTCCCGAAGACTGGACGGTGTGGAACGAGACCGACGACAAGCTCATCCTCGCGTACCGCCCGGACATCTTCGACTCCGAGCAGTTTCCAGCGCCGTGTCTCCCGACGATCTATCTCACGCGCGGGAAACGAACCCGACGCCCCGGCGCTGACCGGACCGGGGAGCGCTGGTACGTCACCTTCTATCTGGAGCCCGAAGTCGAGCGCGACGCCGACTCCTACGAACGCCGCGACACTGCCGTCGAGGGTGCCGTGGAGCTGGCGACCCGGTTCGCCGACGGCGAGCTGGACTACCGCTCGCTGTATCAGGTCCCTCGCGAGGCGTATCTGGACAAACTGGACGAGCTGACCGGGCGGTCATGACGCTTTACCGTGGCGACACTCTATAACCCAGTATGACTACTGTCACGCTCGTCGGGACGCGCCTCGCCGAGGCCGGCGAGGAGTTCGTCTACCGCGGCGAAGCCAGCGGCTGTGAGGGCTGTCCCTACCGCGACCAATGCCTCAATTTGACGACGGGGAACCGCTACCGAATTACCAGCGTCAGACAGAGCGGCCAGACGCTAGACTGTGCTATGCATCAAGACGGCGTGCGGGCCGTCGAAGTCGAGCCTGCGCCGATTCAGGCGAACGTGCCCTCGAAGGGCGCGTATGCTGGAAGCAAGGCCTCGCTGATGGGCCCCTGTCCACACACCGAGTGTCCGAGCCATCCCTACTGTGAGCCCGCCGGTGCTGACTTCGACGAGGAGTACCGGATTGACGAGATTATCGGCGATCCGCCCCACGACTACTGTATGCTAGATCGTGACTTGACGTTGGTTGAGTTGGAAGCGCCCGGAGAATAGTTGAATACACTCTTTGGTATCTGTGTGTTAGCTTATTGATCCCCGGGTCAAGGAATTACACACGAGGTTCTTCCTCGCGACCGACGGTAAGGGCGACATGCTCAGCCCGGAATGATAGACAAGATGGAGCGATTGCGGTAGCGCCACAGGCGATCACGATGCAGTCGGATCGACACAAGCGGCTGAACGAGGGCTTCCGTGATATCGGGATGCTCAAAGCCAACTTGGAATTCCCCGACCACGCCACCACGGACGCGGCGCACTATCTGGAAGCGGCCAAAGACACGCGGTTGCCGGGCGGATGGCCTGGGAGTCGCTGGCGGCTGGTGCAGTGCAGTTAGCAGGGCGTGCAGGCAGCGTGGAGCGAACGCTGGCCCAATAGTTCGAAAAGATAAGTCGTGAGCGAGTGTGTGCAGCTACACGGAAGACCCGGTTGCAGACGCCCGTGGACGCACCGGTAGTTCGCGCTCGGGCGGTAGACTGGGTCGTGGCGGGCCTCGATGGGGCCGGCATTGACGTGGAAACAGGGATCGAACTGGTACGTGTCGGCGAGCGGTTGCTAGACGTGGCCGATTCAGTCCCGATCGGTTCGGACACGGCACGAGTGACCGTGGCCGGGGCAGTGGTTTATGCGGCGGATCGGTTCAAGTCGGGGAGAGCAGTGACTCAAGCGGACGTAGTTGCGGCGGTGAGTGAGACTGTGCCGACTTCGAAATACAAGATCGCGCGCCACTCCCAAGCGGTGTACGAGGCGGGTAAAACCCATCTCACGCCGACTGACCCGGTCGCCGAGCTGGTAGCGAGCGACTAGCGCGCCCCTTCTCCGTTCGTTTCGACCACAGCCCCGCGGCCCCACCTCCCAGCCCTCCGCTTCGTGCTCGCTTCGCTGCGCGCGCAGCTACAACCTCCCCCTTGCTTTTGTCATGTTAAGCAAATCATAGCTGACAGCTTCCTGTCGCGATATTCGGTGTCCAAGGCTTCCCTGTTGTGAATCCGCCGGTCCCGTGCTTGATGAGAGGTATCGGATACTAGAGAGCCCGGACGATGTTTTACAGAGTGGTTCCCTTAAAAAGGCCTGGAGAGGAACTTGAATACCTTTACCGGTAAATTCATTAAACATATATACTCCATGAAGAGGATGTTATGTCAAATTCATAGGATTATCTGGTTGTAGAGATTCGCGTATTTTTTCCCTATTTTTCCTGGGGTATATTTCTCCACTTCACGTTTTCCAGATTTCGCCATTGACTCCCTCATACATTGATTTTCTAGTACCTCCTGTAGAGTCTCTGCTAATGCCTGCGCATCGAACGGATCATAGAATTTTGCCACATCTTTGAGAATATGTGATGAACTAGGGTTCTCAGAGGCAACGATTGGCGTTCCAGACGCCATTGCCTCTAACCAGGTCCGAGAAAAGGGCTCTGTGTACTTTGAGGCGTGAATGAGTAATCCTGCGTTAGCATAAATTTCTGGTAATTCACTATATGGACTATAATTTATACTTACTTGTGTGAGATCTTTCTTGGATATTAAATTCTCAATTTTAGGTTCGAGCTCCCCTTTTCCATAGATTCTAAGCTCCCAGTTATCTTTTATTTTTCTTGGAAGAGAATCATACGCTCGTATAACTTCAAGCGGTCCCTTGTGATCGTACAGTTGGCCAACGAATAGAATATAGTGTTCGCTACTTCTCTCAGTAGTTCTGAATCGGTCATCTAAGATATTTGGAATTACGTCTATTTTTTCTGGGTCATACCCAGAACGACTCATCACTTTTTTCATTCCCTCTGTCTGCACGGTGTATCGATCAAGACGCCTAGCTATTGTTTTCCCGACATACTCTATTACACTACGGATTGGCGCCTGAATTCCAGTGTATCCATTAGTTTGAGCGTGTCGGTAGATTGTCGGCAAGTCATACTGGGGTAAACCTTCTCGGAGATGTTGCTCAGCATCTGGCGATATCCATGTGTGATTATTCATAGTGGAAATAACTGGAGTTGAACTCTTCAGTATCACTCCTGGCAAATGTCTTACATTATAGACATGAAGTAAATCATATTCATCTGGAGACGGTAGGTGACGAAGTACACTAATATTCTCTCCGATAGTTTTTGGACCAGGATAGCGCGACTCGTCCGGTAGCTGGCAGATCCCGTCTTGTTGTGTAACTGAATATTCTTCGCCAACGATGGCGTATACATCAATGTCAACCCCTTCATTTCGGATACTGTCAACTATTAATTTACTACTGATTCCTGCACCCCCTGGGTTATTTGGTGGGAATTCAGATGTTATAAAGCCGACTTTCATAGCTGAACTGAATACCGCCACCCATTATTATCTTGTCATCAAGTGAATACGTAACAAATCCCCTGAAGCGGTACTGATTGTCAACTCATATCAGAGCTTGGTCTCGATCCACCAATCTTCCCAATTCTCATTTTGCCCCTGAATTGTCTGGATATATCGCATCTTGGCATCAACTACAGGGTAGAAAACACCAGACATAACTGCGAAAAATAACCCTTGCCACCCGTCAAGTATTGCCTTCTCGTATACATATCGATACCAAAATGCGGCAATGCCTTTTAAATAGTATCTCGGAATTGATGGTGTGTATCCTGCTCTCCATTCATCAAGTGCATCAGCTGCTGTATACCTCTCCCACTTTTCTAAATACTCATCGATATCGTCGTAGGCATAATGATGAATAGGGTTGCGAAGTTCACCTGTGGAAAACCCATCTCTGACCTTCCACTCCTCTCCTACTAAAGAGTCATCCCAACTAAGCGCTTGCTTTCGAGCAAGAATCGGCCGCGGCTTGTGTGTGGCGTGCATCCATTGTCCCCACATACGGTTTTGCTTTTCTGCCCTATATGCATCTTCTGAAGGTCTATGAAGGGCGTTTTGAATCTCCCGAGCTAGATCTTCCCTGACTTCTTCATCTGCATCAACAAAGAGAACCCATTCGTTTGATGACTTCTCTGCTGCAGTCCGAAACATATCTGCGAACCCTTCAAATTCATAGTTATAGATAGCCGTCTTTTCATATTCCTTGACGATATCTCTTGTTCCATCAGATGAATGACTGTCTAATACGACTATTTCATCAGCTATCGAATTAATGCTGTTGAGTGCCCTCCTTATTGTATCCGAATTATTATATGTGGCAATACAAACGGAGAGTGGGCGCATGTATTATACATTACTGGATTATACCTAAATATATGTTGGTGTTGAAACATTCGGCTGCTCCAGTCACATCTATAGGTTAAAATACTACAATATTATTCACAAATATATTGTATAAAAGAAGCCCGTAGTGTTCCAAATATTAATTCAGTTGATGCTAGTGACTTAGAGTAAGGGTTTTATCATTGATAGGCCAACCAAAGAACAATTAGTCAAAGTGGGATTCTGAATTGTGAAAAGACATAGACAAGCATCAAAGTTTGCACTTATTCTCACACTCCTCGGTGCATCAGCTACAGTCCTCTTGTTCCCTATAAGATACTATATCTCAATAATTAGTTTCTCTCTCCTTTTGTTGGTGGCCGCGTATTTCCTTCACCGAAATCCGAAGGCCTCACTAGCAGTTTTCTTGTTGGGTCTTGTTATGATCCGTGTTTATGTCTATCTTTCAACTCCATCCATGATTGGAATGGATCCAGATAAGATTGCTGTTGGCGTTGAGCGAATCATTCAATCTGGATCAACCGAAGCCATCGGTAATCTGGCCTTCTATGAGGTTGCAGCAAATTTCCATGTCCTTGCCGGAGTCGCTGGAATACTTATGAACACTGGAGGCCGAGAGGCCCTAATTATTTCTCCAATTCTACTGACAATTGTCCCTTCAATTGCGGCAACAGCAATCGCTCGCCGATTTCAGTATAGCGGGCTCATCGCGGGAATCATTACGGCAACTGCATCAGCGCTTGGAGCGTGGAGTATCCAACCTATTCCACAGGGACTGGCCGTCCCAGTTGTTGCTATTTTCCTTTTAGCTAGTATCGTCTATATTCAAGAGGACTTCTTCAACAAAGGGTCTAGTAAAATTCTGATGACGTTGAAGTTACTCATTCTACTAGCTGCACTTACCTTCACTCATAAACTTTCTCTTGGATTCATTGCCCCGATCTTTGTTTTCGCAACACTATTTTCAAGAGGAAATCGGTTACTCGGGAGTTTTGTTATAATTCTATCTTGTCTGGCCACTCTTCAATGGTTTTTCCTGACAAATTTTGGATGGGGGTTGTTCAATGTGATACTCCTCCCGTCTATTATTGGAGCGTCATTTACCACAGGAGCCGTTGATCTTTCAGCAGCATCGCCAGTCTTAGGAGGGTTGTGGGGATCGATTCTGACGAATTTACACTGGTTAACTCTTGGTGCTGTGGCTGGAGTCGGCTGGACATTTTTCAGTCACAGACAGTACAAAACTCGCGATCCATCAACCCAGTTACTGATTGCCACTGGGATGATAAGCGCCGTTCTCGTTGCTGTAGCGGTCTTCGGGCCTGGTATTCCGTATACGCGAGTTATCCTATTAGCGGTCGTCCCGTTTGCTATATTCTCGGAAGTCGGAGTTGACCGCCTCCCGCACGTGGGTACAGTCGTTATTGTTGGACTCCTTATTTTAGTTCAATTGACCGCACCAATTGCGTCCCCGGACCATCCCGGTCAATTCAGGCAGTATCTCACCGAGGAAGAGCAACACGCAAAGGGAACTATCGATGGAGTAACGAGTCATGTTTCAACAGATATCTATTACGCGCGCGAACTACACGAGATATCGGCCGAAAGAACCTACCAAACAGGGGAGGAACATTCACTGCAAGAAGGATGGACACCGATTGGAGCATCCCTATTCAACGGTAATATATCCAACGTAAAGGGCGATATCGTGCTTAGAGATATCAACCGCTATCGGATGAGTGGAACACAAGTACTTGATTATAGACCCCTCATCGAACTAAGACATCGGTCGATTGTCTATTCGTCCGGAAATGTTCGGTTGATCTCAGAAAAAAATTATAGCCAGCAAAATGCAGAAGCGCAGTGAATGCGTCCCCAATCCGAATTATAGCTTTCCCTAGACGATATGAATGGTTTTGTACGCACGACACTACAGTAATCGAACCTTGATTATTTGTGTTAGCCCTGGGCTGAAATCCTACTCATTCTCAATACAACATCAGTGCTCACATCTTATACCCAAGATCTTCCAGCTGTTCTTCCATCTCTCGTGAAAATTCGCCTTCAAGTTTAGGAAGGCTCTCAGGTGCGGTTAAGTAACTCTCTGCTGTTGCTGACAGGTCACTCACGTTAGAAATGTCTGCCGGATTCCGTTCCCCCTGGTCGGTAATATAGTGGTATGCTTGTTCATTGTCACCGAACGGGTACCAGAAATCCTGAGGAGGCGAGACATTGTGACGAATATATTTCCAAGAGTCGTCTCGAATTGCTATTGTGTGCCCATTTTCATCTACCGTATCAGAGATTACTGGTACCTCCGCGGGTTCATCTGCTAAGAAACTATTATTCCCACTCTCAGAGGGGAAATTTCCGGGTGGTTCGGAGATGAGTTCAGCGAGAAGTTCATGTATCCATGCTAGTGAGAATGGGCTTTGAATCCTCTGTGACGGCACATCTGGAACTCGTACTAGCATTGGAACGTGGAGCAGTTCGTCATAATGGTGATGTCTTGGGTGCCCATACATCTCTTTTCTATCAAAGAGCGCCTCTCCATGGTCGGCTGTAATAAGAAGAACGGTTTCATCCCAAATTCCAGCGGATTTAAGCTTGCTTACGAACTCCCATATCTGCTGGTCAACATATCTCAACCCATGATCGTATAATTGACGGTACCTGTCTGAATCAACACCCACTACTCGATCCGCATCGGCAAGTAGGTTCTTATAGACTGGTGTATCACCAACATCTGGATGTATAGGGGCGTGTAAATCCATAAGATGTGTCCACCCAAACACCGGCTTGACCGCATCTTTGAGTCCATCAGCGAATTCCTGAAGAACGTATTCAGCGCGGTGCGCCGGCCATTCATTTCGCGTCTGTAGCAGTCGGTGGGCTACATATGGAATCGTATATGGTGTTAATAATGAATCATACTTTCTCATCCGGGTCTTTATTTCATGGGCATAGTCGGCCACGGAGAACCCTGAGCTATCATCTTCTGTCTTCGCCTTCGGATCTTTTCCATCTATCTGCAAATTTCGGAACGAATCGAATCCTAGATCAAAATTTCGGCTTTCAGTCATATGTGGATTTGATAGGACAGCGAGCGTCTCATACCCATGTTTGTTCAGATAAGATGCGATTGTTTCACTGTTCTCAGGGATGGCTTTCCACGCACGGGAATTAAAGTAACAGCCATTGAACGAATGCTGTCCAGCGAAAATACCAGGGGCTGACTCTGTGGTATAAGGACCTGTGGCAAACGCGTTATCAAAGATGATTGATTCTCTAGCTAACTTATCCAAAAACGGAGTAGTGTTTCGATGATGTCCATTAAATCCACACCGATCATATCTGAAGCAATCTATTGTGAGCAGTATAATGTTTGTCATATACGTTATAAGCAATAGCGAACGTATTAAACCTTTTATTAGATAAATGGTCTAAGACAGCGGTTGTGGGGGTGTCAAACCTGGACTTCAACAGCTAAATCCCGATGATAATAAATAACAGGAGAATGATGATAGGGGCCATTAAGGGCATAGCCAGTATACTGTATTTCCAAAAATTGAATAGATGATAGATATTGTCTGTCTCTAGAGACTTGTGAATACACACAGCTCAACGCTATCTAAATTGGCAAAAAGCGCGGCAATTGTACTCTTAGCTACTATCTTTGGAAATTCTGTCGGGTTATTGGCTGAGGTTATTATCGCTAGGTCTCTCCCTCCCTCACTCTATGGGGAGCTAACATTGACATATACCATCGTGTTTTCTCTTGGGACCATTGCGCTACTTGGGATCCACCAAGGAATGACCCGGCAAATCTCAGCAGTTGAGACCAAGAAGTGTCAAGTTCAGATATTCTATGCTGGATTCAGTATGGTACTACTTTCTGCTGTTGCTGCCGTTGGCGGTCTATATATTTCCCGGGGATGGCTGGCAAACGTTATGTCCGCAAATTATCTTCATCATCATCTACTATTACTCTCTCCGTTTTTATTCGTTTATCCACTTTCACGTGCTGCGCTTGCAACTCTTCGAGCTCAAAAAAGAACCCTTCCTGCAGTAATAGCACAACAGATCGGTGGCAGAGGAATAGCATTCGTCTCTCTCCTTCTATTTATATTAGCTGGCAGAGAATTTGATGGTGCCATCGTATACTGGGTCACTGCCCCTCTATTTGCATTAGTTATTGCTCTTTACTTTATTTCGACAAGTGAATTACCACGGAATCTGTTCAATATACTACCCGATCAAGAAACCGCTCGTAAACTCTGGGGCTTCTCTTGGCCCCTTGCCATTGGATCTGGGATATTCCTTCTGCTAAATAGGGTGGATATTTTGATGATTGGCTATTTTTTGCCGTCAGATGAAGTGGGCTACTACCGTGCGGTCCAGCCCCTAAAGAAGATTGCGACGTTTGCCTTGGGATCTTTCACATTTCTTTTTCTCCCAGTTGCGACTGAGTATTACACAGAGGGAGACACGGCAGGCCTTGATCAAATATTCACAATCACTACGAAATGGATTCTTCTGATAACGCTTCCTCCTGTACTATTGTTCGCCCTGTTTTCGGGGGAGGTTATCCAAATACTGTTCGGAGAGAGCTATCTACCTGCAGCACCCGTTTTGACTATTTTAAGCACCGGACTACTATTTCGTGCTCTTAGTGGACTTGACGGAGATATGGTCAAAGCAATCGACCGACCCCGAATTGAACTATTTTCTGGTGGTTTAGGCTTGGTGTCGAATATAGTCCTAAATTATCTGTTGATCCCAGTGTTCGAAATATCCGGTGCAGCTATTGCTACTGTTGTTGGATATATCATCTACAATGGAGTTGAACTAATCTGGATCTATCGCCTAACTGGTGGGTCTCCGTTTTCAGTTAATATTGCTAAATACATCGGTGCTATGTCTGCACTTGCTATACTGGTTTCTAGAATTATACCGTCCCCTATTGGATTGATAGGTTTGGGTTGTGTCGGTATCAGTTTAATCCTTCTTCAGCCAGTAGTTCTTATTCTGACCTCAAGCGTAGATGAGGCGGATATTGACTTGATTGAACAGGTAGAAACGAGAATGGGACGAGATCTTGAGATAGTAAAAAGAATGGCTAGAAAAGGGCTTTAATCGTCCAAATTAAATATATCCCAGGTCCTCTAGCCGACCCTGAGTAGTCTCATCCACATTGGACTCCTTGTTCATACCATCAGTTAATTCGCCAAGTTCATCTACCAGCAGATTGTGAAGCCGCTCAGCTTGCTCCGTATCACATACTGGAGTTGTTTCAGTTGGGTCCTCTTCAAGATCGTATAGCTCTGTGAGGCCATCTGACCCCTCAATTAGTTTCCAAGGACCTATTCGAATGGCGCGAAGAGAACGATCATACTCATGGGTTTCGTCATCCAACTTTCCAGCCCGTTCTTCCAGAGCGTCCATCGAAGGCTGAGGTTCCGGGTATTCAGAGATCACCTGATTTCCTCTGTCCTCTTCTTTCAATAATGGGTTTTCTACGTCTTCACTACCTGTATTTGCAATCTCACACAAGGCCCCATAGATTTCTTTTGTTTCCACGGGGTCTGTGACGTTTCTTGGAGCTATCGTATCTGGATATCGAATCGCGAGTGGAACATGGACTAGTGTTTGGTATAAGCAGTACTGATGATCCATCAAACCGTGGTCCCCAATATTTTCTCCATGATCGCCAGCGATAACGATACAGGTATTATTCATGACATTTCTCTGTTTAAGTTCTTCCAGAAGACGCCCGATTTGAGTGTCAAGATATCGGAGTTCTGCACGGTAAAGACTACGAAGAATCTCAAAGTGTTGTGGACTCATTGATTCTTGACCGGCGATGTATTTCCATGGATTTTGGTTGAGCTGGCGCGCTTCCTCTAGCTCTACATCGCCGGGCAGTTCATCTCTTGCCAAATCATCCGGTGGTTCGTAATCTAGATGTGGTTCCATATAGTTCAAAAAAAGAAACTGTGGACCGTCCGCCGTATTTTTTAATATAGACAGGGCATCAGAGGTGATTTTTTTCGCTCCGCTATCAAACCGCTTTGCCCAGAATTTTTCGTACGCTATGTTTCCGATAGTTTTTGCACTTGACACCATGGTAACACGGTCTGTTAGTGCACGAAACTGTTCGCGTCGAGAAGAGAGGTTCCGAATGTCTCCGAGCTCTGCCCCACCCCAGAACAGGTCATACGCAGTTTTGAACCTATCAAATCCTTTATCAAAATCAAAACCGGGAGATATCCAAGGGTTAGCAGAGATTCCGACAGTGTGATAGCCTTCCTCACGGAGTATCTGAGCAATAGGCGTGTTCGGTGGGTTAAACTTTGGATTGTCTGCCGAAGTACCATGTTGAGAGGGATATAACCCTGTGAACATCGAGCCGTGAGAGGGAACGGTCCACGGACCGGCCGCGGTGGCATTCTCATAGAGAACTGCGCCATCAAGCAGTGATTCGAAGTTCGGGATTTTTCCCTGTTCAAGAAGACCATGGAAAGTGGAGGCTCGACAAGTGTCGACTACGAGGAATATAATATTTGGCTTTGGTCCCATCGTTACTACTTCCAAGATTGACACTCTAAGTGAAATTATTTTCGAACTTCAAAGTAAACACCCGATTGAAGTGCTGTGCTAAACAGCGTCTCCTGAGCCACGGTGAGGCGACACCGATTTTGAGATTACCAGTATCAGCCCCTGACAAGTCAGCTCGAATTTCTGCTGTCCCGACCAGCACCGCTATTCAACACAGCAGGTTGAAGCATCACGATAGTCTCGCTAGTCACCACTCAAGGCGCCAATCGGATCTCAAGGAGCTACGAAGAATCCATTGCTGACAGCTCAGAAACTTCGTAATACAGCGCTTCTAATTTATCTGCATTTGCTTTCCATGAGTACTGTTTGGAGCAGATCTCTCGACCCTTCTCTGTGTCGAACACAGTGTTATAAAGGCTATCTATGATAGATTCGGCTAGTGCATCCGAATCATCGATAGCAACCAGCTGTCCAGCATTGTTTGCAATTATCTCGTCAGAGACACCAACGACGTCCGTCGTCACGACAGGCGTTCCACAGGCTAGTGCTTCTAGTATGACCAACCCAAACCCCTCTTGATCGGTCGATTTTGAGGGTAACACAAACAGGTCAGCGCCAGAATATAGCGAGACGAGATCCTCTTCAGGGACACGCCCCAGAAACTCCACATGGTCGTCAATGTCGAGTTTCCTGGCCTGCTGTTTGTACTGTGAGTGTAAGTCACCACCGCCGCCGACGAGCAACTTTGGGACCACGTCCTCGATCTCATCCAAGCGTGCGAGCGACTCCAGTAGTACGTCTAGGCCTTTGTATCCATGATGGCCATCGAGCACACTCAAAAAGAATAAGTTCGGCCGATCCGAAGAAAACCCAAGTTGTTCTCGCTCTGTAGATTCGAGTTCAACCGGATGGAAATGTTCCACGTCGACTCCGTTTTGAACTACACGTACCTTCTCAGCATATGGCTCAAGATGTTTTGAGTCCTCTAGATAATCTGCCTGTGTTACGATGATGCGGTCCGCGGTTCTGAGCAATAGTCGGAGCATCGTCCGGTTGTACGCGGTCGCAATGTAGTCGGCAAGGCCATCACCGATGATATCGTTGTGATACGTGACGACCACAGGGGTGTCGGTGATTACACCCACGAGAGCGCTTATATCGGCACTCCAAGGTGTGGGGATATGTGTGTGGATGACATCGGCCTTCCGAGCTTCCTTGATTAGTACTTTCGGTAAGGCAGGTGTGATATTGGTATTAGCTATCTGTCCGATACTTGTCAGGCGTCGTACGGTGATCCCATCAACAATCTCTCGTTTGTCCGTCTCAGGCTTAGATTTGGCACAAACGACTGTGACGTTGTGTCCAGACGCTACGTGCTTCTTTGAAAGATCGTGGACATAGGACTCTACCCCGCCGATATATGGATAAAACCGTACTGGTGTCTGTAGAATCTCCATCACGTTAGCCCAACACTATCAGGATAATAAGCAGTTCGACAGAAGTTTGTACTATTACCACTGCTGACGGGACATATCCCACAATTAGAGTATGTGAACAAGATGTATTTATACTCTCTCGGGTCATCAATGAACCGATATAGGCTGCCTTGTCCAATTCAATCATCGGCGGTGAAGTTTTCGGAGCGTATACTCAACTTGCCTCTTTGCAAGGTAAGATTGCTCACGTAGGGAGGTGGCACAACCTCACGTTACATCATCGAATCGATAGTGTTGTTCCCAGTCCCGAAGCCGGAAGGTGGAAAGAAAGACATCAAATAACGAAATCCTAAGTGCTACAAACTGAACGGCACTCTTGAAACGCTGCGTTCAAGATGCCGCCCCGTGACGATACGGCTACCTTACGATGGATGTCGCTTTTATCAGTAATGTGGTGTTTCCCTATGTGAAAGGCGGCGCTGAGAAACGCATCCACGAAATCGGCACTCGCCTCGCTGACGAGGGCCACGACATCACCATCTACGGCCGACATTTCTGGGACGGACCGGCAGAGACCACACACGAGGGAATGACCCTCCGTGCGGTCGCCCCCGAAGCAGAGCTCTACGAAGACGACCGCCGGTCCATCACCGAGGCCATCGACTTTGCGGCTCGCGCACTCCCTCCGCTCCGTCGACGTCTCAGCGACGATGAACACGACCTCGCGATCGCTAGCGTCTTCCCGTATTTTCCAGTTCTCTCGACGAAGCTTGCTAGCCTCGGGACTAGCACACCAGTGGTCACGACTTGGCACGAGGTCTGGGGCGACTACTGGGAGGAGTACCTTGGCCCGCTCGCTCCGGGTGGCAAACTCGTCGAACAACTCACGGCCAAGACGCCCCAGCATCCGATCGCGGTTTCGGGCATCACTGCGGACAACCTCGCTGCCATCGGCCCGAGCCGTGAGCACATCGAAGTCGTGCCAAACGGGCTCGATACCGAGCAGGTCCAGACGGCCCCTCGCCCCGACACCGGCTACGATATCGTCTTCGCTGGCAGGCTCATCGAGCACAAGAACGTCGACATTCTGCTAGAGGCATTCGATGCAGTCGCCGACAGGCATGACGTCACGCTAGGTATCATCGGTGACGGCCCGGAGCGTGACCGGCTGGATACCAAACGCGAATCACTGGAACACGCCGACCGCGTTTCGATGTTAGGCTTTCTCGAAGAGTACGAGGATGTTCTCGGCCATATGCGGGCCGCAGACATATTCGCGTCTCCCTCAACAAGAGAGGGATTCGGAATTACCTTCGTCGAGGCGATGGCCGCCGACTGCACCGTGATTGCTGCTGACCACCCAGATTCGGCGGCAGACGAGGTCATCGACGGCGCCGGCTTCCTCGTAGAACCTACCATTGCCTCGCTTACAGAAACGCTCGATGATATTTTAGGTGGTGACCGCCCAGCGACGGATCCCGTCGAACGTGCACAGCAATACGACTGGGATGCGGTTGCAGATCAGGCCGAAACCGTCTATCAGCGAGCTATTGACGGGTCGTGGTAACAGGAACTCTAGCGGAAACGGAACTGCGCTTTGGCTCCCCTCTGCGGTTTAATATCGAAGCCGACCCACACACCTCGTAACGAGTGAAACATCGTCATGGGTCCCCGCCCGTCGCTGAGCTCTCAATGGCTTGGATGACAACCTCTGGATCCCGAAGCAGTCGATGTTCCAGGTAGCTCCCTTCACCCTGTCCACCCCCTGTGTGATTCGACTCAGTCACCCCGAGAAACGACTGTTCTTTCAGCAGCCGGTACACGCGATCCTCGGAGAGTGGATCCGCTCCAGCCTGCTCAGCGACCTTTAAATAAAGCGTATAGATCTGATGAGTTCGAAAAGCTTCCTGAGCTGGGTTGTCGACGGTAAGTAGCGCCAGCGCTCGGAGGATGTATTTCACATGCGGCGTCGTCCCACGCACGAGTTTCTCGAAGCGGTTCACCTCTGCTTGCTGGACGGCGTCATCGACGTGCGAGACTGTGACTGTCTCCGTCCCCTGTTTCTCAGCGAGACGGCCAGCTTCGTATAGCGTATCGATCGCTTTCCGTGCATCCCCGTGTTCTTTGGCTGAGAGGGCAGCGACCTTTGGGATCACATCGTGCTCCAACACGTCCGGTTCGAAGGCATCCGTCCGGTTGTCCAAGATTGCTCGTAACTGACCAGCATCGTAGGGGTCAAAGACGAGTTCGTTCTCCTGCAGACTTGAGTCGATGCGTTCGCTCAAGCGCTCGCGATATTCGATCTTGTTACTGATGCAGATGGCGCCGACGTGTGTCTCTGCTTTCCCGCTCTCGCGAGCCCGAGAGAGGCTGCGTAACAGTTCATCATCGTCTAACTTGTCGATTTCATCGAGAATGACGACCAGTGAGTTAATGTTGTACTCCTCAAGTAGGTCCCAGGTGATGTCACGGTAGTCGGTGGCTCCGATCCCGACACGCGGGACGTCGATATCTGCGTCGAGGCTCGCCACTAGTTTGCGTGCCATCTCCCGGCTTGCCTTTGCGTCGGTCTGATAATCGGAGCAGTCGACGTACGCCTGCTGAAACGAGATATCGTTTGCCTGTGCCTCGAAGTGAGCCTCACGAGACACACACCTCGCAACGAGTGACTTTCCGGTTCCGGTCTTGCCGTATATGATCGTACTCTCCGGTGGGCCGCCGACCGTTGCTGGACCGAGTGCTTGCCCGATAGCGCTGACTTCGTCGTCCCGCCCAACGACTCGCTCCAGATCGGGGACGTGGCCGACGCGTACCAGTTCCCTGTTAGCAAATATTCCGCCGGTTTTGAAGATATTATCATCTTCATCTGAGTCTGACATTATTTACTCTATCAAATCCGTCCCTGTATGATAAGTGTAGCGACCAAGCAACGAGTGAAGTTTAGTAAAACCCGTCTAAAACCATTTTAGTAGCTTTTCACATAAATTTATATATGTCTGAGTGGGGTGTCACACACCCTCTACCGAGTGTAATCGCCTACTGCCCACACTAGGCTACTTGAAGTCACGCGCGGGAAGGCATGCAGTCCACGATGGACTATATCTAGATCGGAGTCCCTTACCCTCATTTCACCACTGGCGCAGCGTCTACTTACAGTAAACGCCGAACGACTGGCCGAGAATACACAGCTTACGTTCGGTTCATGATCCGCTCATGACGAGTATCTCTCTGTCAACGACGATCAGCGGTCAGTACACTCGGTACTTGGTGCGTGCCTGCGAGATCCATTTGTGGACTATTATAAAACGCAGTCGGGTTGCATATTCGATGCAACCCGCAACTTCGCGGCTTTTGTCTCAGTCCGCTTTTCGTCCCGAAACCCGCTTACTTGCCGCTCATCAGAGACGCTGTGGAGATCCGATCTTTCACTCGGTGTGGGGTGTGTCTGAGACGAGAATCTATCGGACAGACAATGACAACCAGCCAGTACACTCGGTATCAGGTGTGTCCGGGACAAGCTTTCCGCCAGTCAGGCAGGACCAGCACACCTGTACCAACGGCAGATCAACCCCAAAGCACCACCCACGGCAGCAGCCGCGTAGTCCATATGAGAGCTCACGAGGGAAGCGATACGACAGTCCGGACACGAGCGATTCGAGCGCGGTACGACGTCATTCACCACCGGGCGGTGACAGGTGCACTCTTCCCTCGGTGGATGCAAGGTTACCTACACGAGCTCGCCATGCTGGGAATCACCAGTTGGGTTGAGTAGGATACAGACGACGTTGGAGGACGGTACTACGAGTACGCTCTTGCTGCGAATCCACTCCCTGTATCGAGACAATCAGCAAAACGGTAGGCCACATGGGTATCTTCAAGGAAGTACAACAGCGTCTTGATCGGAGTCACTGAGCTGTCCTCGATACGAGGTCGTCCAACTGCTACAAAAGACACTGGACATGTGGTAGCAGGAACAGGCTTCTGGTCGCCATGTGTCATACGGACCGTTATCGCTTTTCGAGCCAGTATGTGATTGCAACGTACTGCTCCGGTTGTCCCTATAGTAACAATTGAAACGATGTACACAGATCACACTGCCATCGTGCGATCAGGTGTACATTGATTTGCAATGGCTACTATAGCTGTTCATAACCCACGGCTGACTCGTACACGGAGACGCTTGACGCCTTATTGATTAGGTGTTAGTAAGTGGAAAGAGTAACACTAACCATGCACCAGCGGTGGTCAGACTTCGCACCAGAACTCGAATCCGGTGAATCGGACCGCGTCAACGACGTTATTGACGATATTAGCGATATGAGTCTCAGCGAGCGGAGCGAACTCTTCAACAGCTGCTTCGACGAGGTAGTCCAACTGTATGAGGCGGCCGACGATGGATACGTCCGGCAGTCAGTTGTCCGCGTCGCAGACCAGCTTGTACCTGGACTTCCGATCGTAGCGGCACTCGACAATGACGACCGATCTATCGCTATCGACGAAGCAACTTTCCAAGACCAGACAGATGCACTGTGTGGCTTTCTACTAGAGGCGCTCACGGACGACGATGGCCGTGTTAGACAAGCGGCCAAGCGTGGCTTGAAAGACGTGTTTCGAACCTACGACGCGCTTGACGATGAGGAGACACTGGAAGCGCTTGTCATCGAACTTGACGATATGGCAGGGGAAACGTCGGGGACGCAGGCGAAGCACCTCCGTGAAGCGAAAGAAGACGCCAAATTCTCGCTTCAGTCGGGCGTCGCGCGTCTCGTCGAGGGATTCGAAGAGGAGTTCGGCGGTTCGATTCAGAAGGACACGTAACTCCTCAGTTCAATTCCTGTGCCCAGAAACACACTTGACACCCAGTTAGACGCTCAGATGTCTACAAAGATAGCTGCTGAAGCATAGCCCTGCCTCACGAAGTTGAGAACTGAACTAACTCCGAATCGGGTGTGTGTCTCAACGGTCAATGGATATCCCTGGTGCTATCGAGCTAGTTCCAGCCATCAGATCGGGTATATTTGCTACCAGAACACTCCGGAAATCTGGTGTTCGAACCTGCGCTTGTTGACCATCACGACTGTACTGAGCAAGTCCCCCGACCTCAACCAGCCAGGGCTTTCTGTCTCTCTGCGGCCGTCGTTCGAAATCTAAACACCATCCTCAGTACGGCGAGACGCGAACAGGCGTCCGAGCAAATTCACCGGCATTGCGCGTGACGACTGGTTCATCACGGCCAACAGCAATCCCCGCGATCATTGCCTCGACAGCACCAATCTGTTCCCCGGAGCGAGCAAGATCACGTTGAACGTCCACGGCACGACACGCAGCTTCGCTATCGTATGGCACTAACGGACTGTCGTCGAGAATCTCATCGAACTGTTGGCCAGTCGTTGTCGTTGGGTCGATACCGATCCCGACGTCGGTATAGACTAGGGTTGGACAACAAGTAGTTCATCGGAGATCTCATCGAGTTTTGCAACTGCTCCGGCGTCCTCAGCGAGTAAATCAGTCAAAAAGCATACATCGAGAATCACTGTTCAATCTGGCTCTCATCGTTGATGCGTCTATCGACATCATCACGGAATGAGCGGGATTTCTCTTGAATCTGCGCTACTTCGTCATCTTCTGCCAACCCGACCAATCCATACAGTGGATGTTCCTCTTCGGTAAGGATACGATCAATAACGTCGCTAAAGCTCTCACCTTCGCCTTTCTTACGACGCAACCGCTCGTATGTTTCCTCTTTGAGACTGATTGTTTTACTCGGCATCTGTGTCTGACTTTCTGTGTATCTATTTATTTGGGCGACTGTGTACTGTCGTGGAGTTGGCTGAGGGACCTGATATCCTGCAACAAGGTTGTGATTGCAGTACTACGCTACGTCGAGTGTCCCGGGTTCAGATACCAATACAGAGGACATTCGAGACACTCGACGAGACGGCGACTGGGTAGGAGAGCGATAGAGTACCGCTTCCCACGAGGCCCGTATGAATCAATTGGAAAGCACTCGACACGGTGGGGAATCACTACAGCGGGCGCACTGGCTGTTCGTTAATAGAATGCCATGTGACACGCAGTCTTCCCTCCCACACAAGGTATTTCCTCCCACATCAACGTAGCACTACTACCGAGTCAGAGAATGGTCCTCCCAATCGAACATTTCATCATCGCCCTCCTTCCCGTCGCAGTATACGCCCTCCTCCGCGATCGACAGCTCCCAACGCTTCACTTACTGGCAGTGACGTTCTTCGGCAGCCAGTTCCCGGATCTCATCGACAAGCCACTGGCGTACGAACTCCAATTGATCCCCTCCGGGCGGGTATTTATGCACTCGCTTCCGTTCGCGATTCCGCTCTCGATTGCCGTCGTCGCATACGCGGTCCGAACGGATCGGACTAGACTTGGGGCGGCGTTTGCCTTCGCCCATCTCTCACATCTGGTGGCCGATAACCGACAGCTCCTTCGCCCGGACCCGTACGTGTCGTCGGACTTGCTCTGGCCGCTCCAGCCGCCCGTTGTGCGCCCGGCGGTCCCACAGTGGGTCGGCGAGGGTGCAGTAAATCTCCACCTCTGGACCGGGTTTTCGGTGCTCGTTCTCGCACTGGCGGCGTATATTCTAGTAATGGACCTGCAGACCCAACTTGACTTCAGATTGTTTTGAGGGGTATCACAAGTCGGATCCATGACGTTTTAGACCGACGGGCGAACGACGGTATTGTATGCGACGATTGGTCCTCGCCGTCTGCTTCGTTGCCCTCTTCGCTGGGTGTGGCACATTCGTGGGAGATAGTCCGCCGCCGAGCGACGAACGAGCCGTCGCGGCCGTCGAGGAGGCGAACAGCACTGTCGCCACCGTCAAAGCGTACCGATTCGGAATGGATATGCACGTAACTGCGTCGGATGGTGAGCAGTCACGGACCGTGAGAGTCGACGGTGAGGGTGCGGTGAACGTCTCGGAAAAACGGATGCAGGCGACGACACGGATGCAAGACCAGACGGTCGAGTCCTTCGTCGATGGGTACAAAGCGTACCAGGGCTGTCAGGAACCCTGGGACGGCTACGGCGTCGAGAACGTTTCGCGCTCCGAGCCGTGGGCAACCGCGACACCGCTCCATCGGCAAGTCCTGCTCTTCGAACGCTCGAACGTCTACTGGCGGGGCAACGAGACGCTCGACGGCAACCGGACTGTTCTCGTCACGGCGTCCCCGAGCGCCGAGACCATCGAGTCACTGATGAATCGCCGACAGGCTGGCGACATGGCGCTCAACCGCGGCTCGCTTGAGAACGCGACGGCGCGACTCTGGCTCGACCCGGAAACAAACAGGCCAGTAAAATCGGAACTCCGACTACAAATCTCACAGCGAGGCGCGACCGCAACCGCGACAATTACGCTCAGGTACACTGACTTCGACGAACCGACCAAAATCTCGGTACCACCGGAGGTGTACGACGACCCCTACGAACTCGGCTGTCCCGGTGCCAGCTGACCCACTCGTCAGCAACAGAGAGAAACCGCTGAACGGTGGGCGAGAAACTCGCTCAGTCCGTCCAGTCCTCGTACAGCCCGCGGCCGACGACACCGAGGCCGACGAGCGTTATGAGGTTGAGGAGGAGGCCACCGACGACCGGAATTGCGAACGGGACGGCCAGTAGTAGTCCGCCAGCGACGCCATCTGTTGCGCTCACGGTCCCGTCATCGCCGATAACCGAGTTCCCGACCCAGACGGCAGTAATGCCGGTACCGATGATACCCAGGATGCCGATGAGAAGCAGCCCGGGGATCGAGATCAGAGCGCCGATAACCGTCAGCGCGAGTATCACCAGCCCGATGGGGAGGAAAATGCCGACGAGAACTCCCCAGCCGATTGCGCCGCCGAGGTCGTCCTGAATCTCCCGCACGGCGTTAGTCGTATACTTCGGGCCGATAGCGGCGGCTGCAGCACCTAATACTGCAAGAATAACGAACCCGACACCGAATCGGAGAACGACTTCGAGCGCCGGGCTAAGACTCCCACCCGAGGCTGTAGGCTGTGCTGTTGCGACCCCGGAGAGTCCGAGTACGGCGAGTAGACTCCCGAGACTACTAACGGCTTGCTTGGAGGGCATAGTAGCGTCTTCTCGGTTTCATCTGCGGTTGTAAACCTCTTCTGTATGTTCGCGATCTGTCATCGCAGCTGGCGATACAACCGCTCCTGCTGTGTTTCGTCCGTCTGTCGGCTGTTTCCCCGGGTACTGACCGGCCGGTTCCGCGGCCAGTACTCGACCCCCGGTCTGAGTGCCAACAAGCCTGAAACGACGGATGGTCGCACCGTCGGCGCTACTCTGTGAGGTCGACGACGTCGGCGTCGACGAGGTCCACCAATCGGTCCGGTTCGACCGCAAACACCGCGCTCGGCGTGCCGGCGGCAGCGTGAACAACGTCGTAGTGGGTCAGTGTCGGGTCGACCGTGGTCGGGAGGGCCGTATCGTGACAGATCGGGGGGACGCCGCCGATGCTCCAGCCGACGACGCTCCGAATGTCGCCCGGGTCGGCCATCGACGCGGTTTCTGCACCGTAGTGGTTCGCGACCGCGTCAAGGTCAAGACGGTTCGCACCGCTCGTGATTGCGGCGACGAGGTCACCGTCGCGATTGCTGCCTGCAAGTGCGACGACGATGGTCGATGCGATGGCGGCCGTCTCGCAGCCGATGGCCTCGGCGGCCGCTGCGGCTGTTTCCGTTCCCGACTCGAATTCCGAGACATCGAGGTCAACCCCGTATCGGTCACGGGCCCGGTCCGCAAATTCCGAAGCGCGTTCGTGCATACCTCTTCTGTACACCTCTCTCTGTAAAAACGGGGACGAAGACGAACAGGACGATAGCTCAATCGTATCGGTCGAAACGTCGCCTGCCGTCCTAACGTAGCACGATTCCTCCCAGAATCAACCGCCCCACAGATACCCCTGCAAGAACGGTTCGTGCTGTTCCCGCATCTCTCATGCTGTGAGGACAAGCTACTCGATCCGGTGCTTTCGGGCGACTCGGACAAGATCGAGTACACCTCGTACGAAGTCGTCGCCCAGAATGATGACTAATCCGACGGTGAAGTCACGACCGAACCGGAACCCCGCGGCAAACCCGTCTCAGTCAAGCATCCCGATCTGATCCGCGGTAAAGCCGAACACGTCCTCGTAGCCGTAGGCTGAGAGCAACACCGGGTGGAAGGCCTCCTCCGCGACGACAGTTTCGTCGTCGGCTGCTGCCACAGGGTCACCCTCTGGCACCGGCTCGAAGTTCCGGACGAACACCTCGTACTGTTCTGCTGCTGCCTTCGGAATCGGCTCGCCAAGCTGGAACACTGGGAGTGACGTCTCCCGTTGTTGAGGTGACTCCGCGGTGACTCCAGTGGCAGCGAGGAACTCCCGGATGACCTGCTCCGCGTTCTCGGCGGCTTCCGCGGAGCCCTGATAGCCACATTCGACTTCGACGACTGAGTCCACCGTCGCGAACAATCGTCCCTCGTTTGCGCCTTTCGTCTGAACGACGGCGTCCACGGAGAGGGCGCTACAGAGTGCCTCCATTTCCGGCGTGAGGTCGTCGACGAGGGCGAACATTCCGTCGTAGGACTGTGTGGAGTGCAGCGAAAGCACGGTGCAATCGTGGAGTTCTGCGGCGAGAGCCGCGGCCAGCCGTGTCTCGTGGGACTCGCTGTCAGCGTCGCCTGGGAACGATCGGTTGAGGTCCGTATCGAGATATCGCTTGTTTGCGTCGAGGGCGGCCTCGTTCGCGATGATGAACTTGACCGGTCGCTCGACCTCCGGTGGGTCGGCAAGGACGGCTTCGATGCCGTCCCGACCGCACGGTTCGTCGCCGTGGATGCTTCCCACGACGGCCACCTCCGGAACCCCGTCTCCCAGTTGCTCGATTCGCATCTGTCCGTGCTAACGCTTCCAGCCTTTAGAATTATCCGGATTCGGTCAATGTTCGAGCGACTCAGCGAACTCGATGTCCTCCGGGCGACACGTCGGATACTCGCCGTCGAGACGGATCTGCCAGCCCTGGAGCGCTGACGGGTCCGACAGCGCATTCGTCACCGTCGTCCGCACATCTAGCAGGTCGACGCCGTAGTAGTCGTTGGGGACGCCACGGAAGTACTGCAGCGATGTGCGAAACAGCGATCGCATCCCGTCGTCGTCCTCGAAGTCGAAGTGCTTGTACGCGCCGGCGGCGACCTGCACCATCCCGTGGAGGAACTTGCTCTCCGTGTTCCCGCGGCCGTAGTTGTACCATTCGTCTTCGAAACAGTCGTGTGATTCGTGGAACTCCCCGGAGTTGTACAGACGGACGCCGTGGACGACGGCCCGCCTGAGCGTCTCGTGTTCCCATTGACCGTCGGTTCGCCAGCCCGAAGGGTTCCCGTCGGGGGCCTCGACGGTCGGGTCGCGCGTGTGGTCGTCCATGCCTACGCTACTTGTTCACGGTGGGTCAAACCACCGGTTCTATCGGCGACAGTCGCCATTGGAACGCAATGCCCACCTGATCGCGCGGCGGCAGTGCGGCCAGTACGCAAACGCTTTCAATTACTGACATACTGTCCCACCGGCCTTGAGTCGCTTCCGTACGACATTTATACCGTACCGCCATGTGTACCGAATGCACTACGCGTGCGAGGGTAGCCAAGCCAGGAAACGGCGGCGGACTCAAGATCCGCTCCCGTAGGGGTCCAAGGGTTCAAATCCCTTCCCTCGCATCGTATAGGGGCCGCACAACGCGGCGCCGAAGGATGCACACGGAAGGGTTTGAACGAGAGAAGGCGGGGCGGTTGCCCGTCTCCGCGTAGTTCAAATCCCTTCCCTCGCACTGTTGGACCGACGCGGTCCCTCGCAAACAGTGAGCGGCCCTCGTCACGGTCGCGAGTACGCCATCGACCCCGATGGTGTCTCGCTGTGAAGACGACGGCCGACCGGTGCCGGAAGACTCGCACGGAGCGATCTTCCCTCGCAATTCTCCGAACCGATCTGCTAGAGACGTGTCTCAGCGATGTGGCACCCTGTGACACCAGCCCGATGAAGCTGGCTCTCCCGTGAATTGCCCCAGATCAGTTCAGTAAGTACCGCTCTAAACGCGGACTACAGTTACTGAGACATTATTTAGGCTCTTTTAGCATCGGTTAGTTACCATCTTATTTGTGAATATATATCAAAAACTAACAACTACAGGAAAACAATCAATTATACCTCAGTTCATGTACTATCTCGGCCCAGAAGGCTTCTAAAGGCCTCAGAATAGTATCACTGCACAAGAAATATACCACAGGCTTCAGTAATGTTTCAGTAATGGTAAAAACACCAATAATAACGCCGGCTGTCATCTTCGTCATGGCAGTCGCGTTGGTACTCGCTGGTCCGTTATCAGTGACGACCACTGTTGGGGCAACCCCCGTCGCTGGGAGCCAGTCGCTCTCGGTGACCGAAAACGTCGACGTGTGGGACCGGTCCCCGCTCACGCTCCGAACGACGTCAGAAGGGCCGACCACGATAGTGGCACCGCGGACGTTCCTCAACGTCGAATCAGCTGCGACTGGCGACTTGCCGCTCAACAAGCGGACGATGACGATCCACGAGCGCAACGAGTCAATAAACATGTCCTTCGAACCCAGAATCGGTGCCGGAACGAGGGCACTTGCCGGCGACGAGGCGCAACTGCTGGCTGTCAAGTTGGATGAAGCACCGACTACGGCAGGGGCAAACGCCAGTAACATCTCCCGCGCTTCCCTCGAAGATGTCTTCGCAAATAACTCGGACACTACGTCATCGGAGCTACTCGATGACGCGGAAGACGTCGGCACGATAGACGAGGATGGCGAACTGCAGGCGTCCTACACCCCTGAATCGGGCGGCGCATACGGCTTCGTTCTGGTGACTGTCGACGAGGGCGATGAAGGGCTATCGGTATCGGACGGTAACGTCTCCGTCAACGGGAACGTGACCGTCGTCGGTGTCGAACAGGCCGTGGTGCAGGACAACGCCTCGAACGTCGAGCGGACCCAGAACCCAGTCAACCCCGGCGACAACGTCACGCTGGCTGTCGACACTGAGATGGAAGACGAAAACGCCACCCACGCGGTCCTGCTGGTCCGACAGGGCGTACTCCAGCGGCAGTCGAGCACGGTGACTGTGTCGGGCGAACTGAACGAGAGCTTCTCGGCTGACCAGATCACCGTCGAGAATTCTTTCGATAACATCAGCGGTGTTGGGACGGTTGAGAGCAACACTGGACTGGGGAGTTTCACCCTCTCCGAGAACCAGTCGATACCTGCAATCGGGTTGCAGGGGCTGTTCGGCACGGTGGTTTCCGAGGCCGAATCGGACGCTAGCGGGGACGTTATCCATGCCTCTGCAACGATTGTCAGCGGTGACGCTGACGCCAACGTGACGGTCCAGACCCTGGATTCTTGGCCAAACGGTGCGTATCAGTACGTCCACGTCGCAGTCGGTAACGAAACCGGGACTCTCAACTCGGATACCGGCACGGTGGCAGTGAGTCCGGGCGGCGGCCCTGATAACGGTGGTGGCCCGGGCAACGGTGGCGGTCCCCCGGACAACGCTGGCGGACCGAGTGATGCTGGGGACGACGACGAAGAGGACGGAGAGTAACTGATCGGGCGGCCTTTACTGGTGGTGTCCACCGAACACAGCACCTCTTTGTGCGCCGACGTGTGCGGATTCTACTCGATGACACGGCCGACTGCTGGCCGATCGCTGTTAAACCCGGGTCCGCTGTCGAGCATTTACTATAAGGAATGCGTCAAACTGAGAACCTGTTATAAATACGAATAGAGTGATTTGCCGAGACACGACTCACGAGTCGCGCTGTAAAATCCCCAGACAGCGGGTACGTGTTTTGTAACCGTCATATGACACTGTGTAGCGTCGAATGTCACTGCATAAGAATTATACCGCACCCCTCCGAAAAAATTCAGTAATGTATAAAACAACAAACGGAAAACGCACTGTAATTTGTGCGATGACAGTGCTGCTGGTGTTAGCCGCCCCCCTGTCGGTAACGTCGGCGGCGGCAACGCCAGTTGATGAAGGGCAAACGACAGCGGTGACGGAAAACGTGGATGTCTGGGAGCGGTCACTGCTCCCGCTTCGGACGTCCTCCACCGGCCCAACAGCGATAGCAGCCCCGGAGACGTACATCAACATCGAGTCTGCCCAGACAGGTGACGTCCCTCTCAACAGAGAGGAGTACACGATTCACGAGACGGGCGAATCAGTAGACCTTCGGTTCGAATCAACGACTGGGGCTGGAACGACGGGACTTGCTGGTGACGAGGCGCAACTGCTCGCTGTCAGACTCTCTGAGAACCCATCTTCAGCAGGGTTTAGCGAAGGTAGCATCAGAACCGATCTGGCCAGTATCTTTACGAACGACTCCAACGCCAACTCGGTCGAACTGCTAGACGACGGGGACGGTGTCGGTTCGATAGATGACAACGGTGCGCTCGAAACCTCGTACACGCCTGACTCGGGCGGTGCCTACGGCTTCGTCCTGGTCACTGTCGATGACGGACAGGGCATGTCCGTTTCGGACAACAATGTCTCGGTCGATGGGAACGTGACCGTCGTCGGCGTCGAACAGACGCTGGTTCAGGAAAGCCCGTCGACGGTCGATGCGACCTCCGACGATATCACCGCTGGCGATAACGTCTCGCTCGATATCGAGACCGAACTGGAGGACGACTCTGTCACGCACGCTGTGTTGCTACTCGACGAGGACGAACTCCAACAGCGGACGAGCACCGTCCGTGTGACCGGCGAAATCGATGAGAATTTCTCGGAAGACCAGGTCACGGTCGAGAACTCCTTCGACGGCGTCAACGGCGTCTCGTCGGCCGACGATGACGCTACCCTCACCGGTGAGGACTCGACGGCAGCAGGAGCGATGCCGTCAGCGGGACTGATCGGGCTGTTCGGGTTCGTTCTCTCCGAAGCATCGCCGGATTCGACCGGTGATGACGTGATGCACGCCTCGTCGACGACGGTCTCCGGTGCCTCCGATACCACCGTCGACGTCGAAACACTCGACTCCTGGCCAAACGGGACGTACACGTATGTTCACGTCGCTGTTGGCGAAGACTCAAACGATATCAACTCCGCGACCGGGACAGTCACGCTATCACAGTCGAACGAAACCGATTCCGGCGACGATGATGACGATAGCGACGACGGGAGTGATGGCAACAACGGCGGCGGCGACGACGGGAGTGATGGCAACAACGGTGACGGCGACAACGACAACAACGACAACGACGACAACAATAACGGGAGCGATGACAGCGATAGCGGAGATAGCGATGACGATAGTGGGAACGACGACTCCGATACCGAGGGGACTGAAGAAGACACTGAGGACGAAGCTACGACCGACACCGACGACACTGAGACAGTCGAGACTGAAGACGGAGAGGTGCCAACGGAAGCAGCCACGACCGCAGGTGGTGGGGCACAGCAACCTGATGAGACAGACACAACCGGAACGGAGGGCTCGGTCGAGACCACGAGTTCGAGCGGCCCCGGTTTCACCGTCCTCGTCGCGGTGCTAGCATTGCTAGGCGCTGGATTCCTGGCACGTCGGGACTGAGGAACTGCCACAGTTTACGCGGCATTTGTCTATTCTCTGACGAATCTCTTTCTCTGACGGATTTCTCTCCTGTTGTGTACTAGCCGGAGCTAGCTTTCCTGCATAACTGAGTTATCCCCTCCTAGCGGCTGCGGATACAATATTGCTGAAAGGGGTAATTTTATGTCATTTTACATATAACATTGCTATGTAAGGTACATACAATGGGGGACTACGCAAAGCCATCCCGTGCGGCGAAAATCAAGTGCATCAAGTGTAACTCACCGGTCGTGCTCACCGTCGACGAAGAGTATATCTGTGTCAGCTGCGGCGAAGCACCGATCGAATCGGCGACCCCAGTTTGAGACAGGCGTTTCAGCTTCACTCCGCGATCTCCAGAGGCGGGAACGGTAGCTTTGATATCTGACGGGTAGTTCGAAATCCGCCGCTTGAGACCCACTGCTTCAGTAGCAACGACCGTTGGCCGCGAACGCTTTACCGTTGTGGTATTTCGGCTGAGACCTGCTCGTATCTCCAGTACACCGTCACGAGGCTGTAGCTGATGGCCAGTCCGAAGACGATCACAGGGACGGCAAGCGAGAGTAGACTGTCGGGCGAATGCGCCGCAAACGACGGCGTTCTATCGGGGGTTGCCGACAACAGCGGCCAGAACAGGTTCGGAAAGAAGTAGTAGTCCGTCCCGAGCCGCACAATCGGATAGAAGTCGCCGGCGATGTGTGAGAGGTAGCCGGCGGAAAACACCACTGCGTGCCGTCCGTAGCTCTGGCGTGCAGCCAGCAGTACAAGGATGGTGAGGACGGGTAGCGAGACGACCAGCGAATGGGCAAGCATACGCCCGCTCGGAAGAATAGCGACCGTCCACGCGAGCGGCTTGTCGATTACGTCCGGGAGTTGCGTCGCAACAAGCAAGAGCAGTACCATCGGCCCAGACGGGAGTCGACGCCACTGAGCCACCATGTATGCCGTCAGCGGGACGGCTGCGAGGAGGAAGTGGCCTGCGGGGTACACGGTGAAACCAATGATCCAGGCAAGGAAAAGCTGTTTGCCGGGTTAGATCTCAAAAGAATGGGCAGTAAGTCGGTCCCTGTTTTACCTGGGGGAGCGCTGCTCGCTACGAGAACCTGGGTCAGCCGGTTACGTTCACCCAGAGGTGGACTTCCCGGTACGCAGTCGATTGGTCCACGGTCTCAGGTGGTGACCCGCGGTACAGCAGGTACTGGAGCCGAAGCCCCTCCCCAGTCATCTCGGGCGTCACTTCGTGCTGGCGGTGCCAGGTCTCGTTGTGGCCCAGGGTCGGCTGGAAGCGCCGAAGTTCCGACCGTTCCCGGACCTGGGTTTCGTTGCCGACGCGCTCGACGCGTTGTAACTCGGCGACTACGGTGTACTCTGTCCGTTCGTGTTCCTGATTCCCGATACCGACGATCAACGAGCGACCTTCGCCCTGCTGAAACTCCGTCGGATAGCCGTCAGCGACGAGTTCCCCGTCTTCGTCTTCGGTCAGCAGGTAGAACTCGCTGAACCGCTCGCCGTCCTTTGGTACCGTGACCGCGTAGCCGACGCTGGCGGCCGCAAGCAGGATGCTCAGGACCAACAGCACGTTCAGGACCGCGTCCGTCCGTGAGGCCGGCGAGAACAACTCCGCACGTCCGGCACTGAGCCACGCGCGATACGGGACATGAAACCGTTCGTCAGCGGGTACCGCCCAGCGTCGAACAGCCGCGACAGCGGTCAACACGAGCGTCAGCCCGCTGAGCGACACGAGAATCGGAAGCAGGCGGATACCCCACGGCGTGAAATTCAACACTAGGCCGACCAAGGGAACGAGGGCGATACTGAGTCCGAACGAGAGTGCGACCCGTTCGATACCGTCGATTCCGTCGGCTCGTGGATCCGAAACGGTCTCGTCGTCGGCCGTGGGGCCGCTCCCGGCCTCCGGAAACAGCGCTGCGATGAACGCATAGCCGGGAATGAAGAGGACAAACACGAGCCCGGCGACGATGCGGACCGGCGTGTCGGAGATGACCGGCAGCAGGGCAGCCAGATTCGTCAGAATCACCACGCCGATAACGCCTGCCAGATCGGCCGGGAGGTGGCGGAGTTGACGTGGCAAGAGTAGTTTCCACGTCTGGGTTTCAGCCATTGGCAATGAGTCATGTCGGCACGGTAAAAAAATAGCTGATTGCGTCCCTCTCTGCCACGGTACGTGACTGCGACCGACTCCGGTGAGTCAACCGAACGCATTTTATCAAACCAGCGGAATAACTCGGTGTGTTCCGGAGCCAGTCGTGGGCCGTGTTCGTCACCCTGACAATACTTGGACTTACAGCGGGCGCTGGTGGGGTGGCAGCGATGGGGACCGACGATGGGGGTCCGGCTCTGAACCGGCAGGTGGAGACGCCGACGGACGACAACGAGACACAACAGGAAAACCCGGATTCGGTGTCGGACGGCGAGTACGGCGATGAAACGGCCGCCTGGTTGGCTCGGACGATGGGGGGGCGGCTGGAGAACAGCAGTATTGCGCTGTCGAACGACCAGTACGACCAGGCTCGGTCGGTCCTCGGCGACGACTACGACAAGCGTCTGGAGCAGTACGTCGACGTTGCCGGTGACACGTCCTCGGATACGGACGACACCGCTGCAAGGGAGTTCGAGGCCGCGAGCGAGAACCAGCGGAATCTCACGAACGAGGTACAGCGGTACCGCCAGCAATATACGGCGTATCAGGCGGCACGCGAGCGCGGTAACGAAAGCAAGGCCCGCATCACTGCGCGCGCGATGGAGCGAACGGCGTCGAACATCAGCGATAGGAGCCGAGAACTGAACCGGAACTTCGAACGGATAGAGAACACCACGTCCGTCGACCTCTCTCCGGGACAGACCGAGATCAATGAGACGACAGAGAACATCACGGCGACGCAGGCGGTTATCCGCGAAGAGACACTCGTTGGGACGACGCTCACAGTTCAGGCGATAGACTCGACTGCATCGTTCAGGGATCCCGGAACGGTCTCCGGCCAGATACGGACTGAGAACGGCTCGGTCATCGCAGACGAGGTGGTCGAACTCAGGATCGGGAACCGGACACAAACTGTTCGAACTGATGCCAGCGGTGTGTTCGAATCCCAGTACCGGCCACGCTCAGCCAGACTCGGGTCGCAGTCCGTCCCGGTCGAGTACGTCCCGGATACCGACTCGGTGTACCTGTCCGACGACACCACGTTCACGATTGATGTGAAACAGGTGACGCCGAACGCGACGAGCGAAATCGCACCGGGGACGGTGGGGTACGGCGACCGACTCAACGCGACGGCGTCCGTGACAGTCGAGTCGAGAGGTGTCGACGGAGTACCGGTCGAGTTCACCGTTGGTGATACTGTCGTTGCACGAACGACGACCGGACCGAACGGAACGGCGACAGCATCGACCCGAGCCCCAGCGTCGGTAAACGACGGTGAGCGTGTAGTTGTCGCTCGGGTTCCGTACGAAAACCGAGCGATTGCGGGCGTCCAGTCGGAGACCCCTGTTGTCGTCGTCGAGACTCAGACGACCCTCTCCGTGAGTGCGTCACGCACGGATGATGGGGCCCTTGCCAGGGGGCAACTCCAGACCGTTGCCGGGGACCCTGTCGCGGGTCGCCCGGTACGCCTGCAGGTCGGTGCTGGCGGCACCCAACTCGTCGAGACGAACCGGAACGGGTCGTTCCAGACCGTCCTCGAATATCCGCAGAACAACGAGACAGTTACCGTTACCGCTACGTACGACGAACCGAGTTCGAACCTCGGTAACGCGACCGCAACGACAACGCTGGCCGCAGGAGCCGGCGGCGGAAACCCACCGGTCGGCTCCGATTCGGACAGGGATCTGCTTATCGATACCCTGGTAGCGATACTGTTCGGCTCTGACGAGAACCCGGAAGTAGCCTTTGGGAACGGGATCATCGGATACAGCTGGCTGCCCGTCCTGGGCGGCGGGGTAGCGCTTGCAGTTGTCGTCGGGGCTTGGTTTATCGTGTCGCGGCGCCGCCAATCCCAGGATGTGAACGCGACTTCCTCAGTGGAGGCAACTGAGGTATCGATGAGTGGACCCGACCAGGCGACGACGCCATCGAACGCGACGAGTCCGACGTTTGCGGACCGCGTCGATACGTATCTGGATGGCGGGGACTACGACGCCGCAGCGATGGTAGCGTACACTGTAGTCCACGATGAGCTAGCGGTGAAAAACGGTATTGACGAGGGGGCGACACACTGGGAACTCCTCCAGCAGAGCCAGGAACACGGCGTTCCCGAGGAACGCATGGCGGATATCGAAACGGTGGTCGAAGCCTTCGAGACGGCGGCGTTCGCACCGACATCGGTTGATCCGTCACGCGCGGAGGCGGCCGTCGAACGCGCCCGCAAGATCAAGTCGAACGGGGACCAGTGACCGCCAATCGTCATGGACACTCCAGGTGTGTCTAGAGCCCGGCAGCAATCCCGGATTTTCGACAGGGCTACCGGTAGACCGAGAGACTGTCAGGCTCCCGAGTCGGCCGTCGAAATGCGGTAACTATCTTACACCCACCCGCTGTAGGACCCGCCAATGAGTGACGGCCGGAAGGGGCGATTGCTGCTCATCGTGGCTGTGCTGGCCGTGGCAGTCGCGGCCCGGTTGACGACGCTCCACTGGACGCCGCTGCCCTCAACGCTAGACGGGTTCGGCTACGTCGCTCTGGCCAGGGACACGCTCGAAACGGGGACGTTTCCGCTCAGACGCTTCCGCGCTGACAACATCGTGTTTACCGCTGTTCTGACCGTCGTCGGCGCACTCACCGGCGAGCGGCCACTGTACATCGCACAGCTGGTCGTCGCGGTCACCGGTGCAGCGTCCTGCCTGACGGCGATGGCGCTGGTCAAACGACTCGCACAGTCGAGTCGGTGGCGTCACTCGCGGACGACGCTGGCGATGGGCGTGGTCGGGATGGGGCTCGCGGTGGAAGGCATCTATCTCCGGCGGACCGGACAAACGGACGAGGAAGCGCTGGCGTTTCTCTTGCTGCCGCTGTTTGCGATTGCCGTCCATCGGTTGCTCACGACGGAGCGATACAGGCGTCGATGGGGCGCAGTTGTGGTCGTCCTGTTCGCTGCCTTCCCGCTCCTGCATACGTTCAGCTCGCTCATCGCTGCGCTGGTACTGACGGGGGTGCTAGCCGCCCATCTCGCCAGGATTCCGTCGCGTCGTGACGCCGTCACTGCGCTCGTCGCCGTCGCGGGCTTCTGGGTGTACATGTGGGGGTACTACCGGATTGCAGAACGCTCGCTTCTGGAGGTCCCGTACGTCGACCGTGTCAGTGCGTATCCGGGGCTGTTCCTGGCCTGGGTCGTCGTTCTGGTGGCGACACTGGTCTGGTTCCAGCGGACGAGCGCTCGCCTGCAGCGGGTGACCATCGGCGGCGCGGTCGGTCTCTGGTTCCTGACGCTGGGTGCGAACGCGGTACAGACCGTGTTTCCCGGGACACAGACCACACCGGCCGGCCTCTTGGTGCTCGTCGCGGCTTTCGCTGTCCCGGTTGTGTTTGCAGTCGTCGGCCTCCCACTTGCGAGCCGCGACCGCCGGCTGATCGGGCCGGTCGTGCTGGCGTTGCTGCTGGCGCCGATTGTCATCGTGTACTTCTCGCTGACCGCCTCGCTGACGCCGGAGTACTACGGGACCGCGCTCCGCGGCCAGACGTTCGTTCACTTGCCCGTGTTCGTCCTCGCCGGCATCGGCGTCGCGTCGGTCGCCTACCGGGGGTCGCCGGACGGCGGGCTTGGAACGCCGAAGACTCACAGCCACCGACTCGCAACAGTCCTGACGGTCGTCGTCGTGGTTGCCGCAGTTGCGACGATGCCTATCGCCTTCGTCAATCTCGACACGCTCGCGTTCCCGACTGGGGCGACCGAATCGCAGTTCGCGGCCGCGACGTTTACCGCGGACCACGTCGACGAGCAGTGGGCGTCCGACCACCCGTTCAGCCGTATCGTCGATCTGTACTATCCGAGCGCGTCCAACGGAACGTACCAGCCGACCGCCCGGTGGCTCGGTGGTGGGACGGAACCCAACTGCCCGACGCTGTCGCGGGCGTCGTGGGGGACGACAGGGGCGCACCTGTTCCCGGCAGCGAGCGAGAAGACCACGCCCGCGGCGCTGGCGGAGTGGCGCTACGAGAACGACGTGGTCTATGACACGCGCGGCCTCGACTCCGTGTACCTCGTTCGGCCCGGCGGGAACCGAACGAGTTGTTGACGAGTTCTGAACGGACCCGGTTCGACGGTCTCTCCCATCCTCACCTCTCCCGGGTATGTAACCGTGGCATACAATACGGGGCCGGCAGAAAGGCCGACAATGACTGACCCCGTCCTCGTCGGCTCGGAGTTGTGTGTCACACGACGGGGCACCAGGATTCTCGACGGCGTCTCACTCTCGGTCGGGTCCGATGCGGCGATGCTCGTTCAGGGCCCTAGCGGGGCCGGCAAGTCGACGCTGTTCAACGTCCTCGGATTGCTAGAATCACCGTCTAGCGGTCGACTGGAGATCGACGGTCGGGACGCGAGTACCCTGTCCGAACGCCAGCGCGCGAGCCTGCGGCGGACGACGCTCGGGTTCGTCTTTCAGGACTTCCAGCTCATCGGCGATCTGACCGCTCGCGAGAACGCGTCGCTCCCGCAGGAACACGCGGGCGACCGCGACCCAGACTGGCTGGACACGCTGTTCGACCGCCTCGGTATCGCCGGGCTCGAACACCAGTACCCTGCGACGCTGAGCGGGGGCGAGAAACAGCGCGTCGCCATCGCACGGGCGCTCGCGAACCGCCCCGAGGTGATCCTCGCCGACGAGCCGACCGGGCAGCTAGATCCGGACACGGCCGAGTCGGTGCTGAACCTTCTGTTCAGCATGAAGGAATCGACGGAAACCGCGCTCGTCGTCATCAGCCACGACCCCCAACTGGCCCAGCGGTTCGACGAGCGGCTGTTCATCCGCGGCGGCACGCTCGTCTCCGATGCCGCCTCGACGCCGGACGCGAGCCCGTCCACGGAGACGAACTAACGAACCGATGGGATACAGAAACGCCCTCCTGTTTCGCTGGTCCAGACGGGACCGGCTCACCGTCGTCGTCGTCGCCGTGACGGCCGCGTTTCTCATCGGTACGGTCTTGCTGTTGTTCACCGCAGTCACGTACTCGGAAACGTTCGCAGAGCCGCTCGCGAACTCCGGGACGGTCACCTACCACGACGCGGAAAACGGCCCGCCCGAAACCGGTGGGGACGTCACCGTGCTCCCGACAGCGACGGCGACCACAAGCGGGACTGATGTTCGGCTCGTTGGCATCCCGCCCGATACGCCCAGGGTGCTCATCGAGGGGTCGGCCCAGTGGCAGGAGGGACGATTACCGACGATTCCCGACGGCGTTGACGGCCGGGGACCGGTCTCTCAGCAGCGGACCCGAACGGTTAGCGGGTCAGACGGTACCGTCTCGCTTACCGTTGTCCCACAGGAGCGGGGGACGACGTTCCTCTCCAATCAGTGGTACGCGACGAACGCCTCGACCGCCCAGCAGGTCGGCGTCACCGGCTACTTCGTCATCGACCACAGTCCGAGCGGGACCGGGCTGGGAAGCCTCCCAAGCGAAGGGGCACCGCTGGTCAGCGCGCTCCTGTACGTCCTCGGCGGCTTAGAGCAGGTACTCTGGGCGCTGGGCATCGCGGCGGCCGCCGGTGGCTTGTTGGTCCTCATCGTCGTCTACAACGTCACGCGGATGAGCGTCCGTGACCGACTCGACGCGATACGGGTCATCCGCTCGACCGGCGCACCGGGGTGGCGCGTGGGACTCCTGTTTACACTTCGGGCCGGCCTCCTCGTGACGACCGGCGTGGTGCTGGGCTACGCCGTCGGACTGATCCTCATCAAGGCGCTGGTCAACGTCGCGATCTACGTCGGTCTCCCCATCGCACTCGACGTTACCGTCACGGGCCAGAGCGCGACCGTCGTCGGTGGCGTCGCCGGTGTGTTCGTTCTGATGGGCCTCGCTGCCGGCGCGCTCGCGGCCTACCCCGCGGCGACCCGCCCACCAGCCTCACTCGGGAGCCGTCACGCCCGGTCCGGCCAGTCCGAGCAGTCGACGCTTGCGACGGTCAGGAACTGGGTCGCGCCGACGTTCCTGTCGTGGCGCTCGGTCGTGCCGACGGCGGCGACGCTGACCGTCTTCGGCATCACGTTCCTGCTGGTCGTCTCCCTGGCCGGTCTCGCGTCTCCGCTTGGGGGTGGGGGAGGGGGCTCCGGGACCATCACCGAAGCCGGCGCGCCCCATCCGCTGAACAGTCGCCTCGACGCTGAGTACGCCGCAGCCCTGCGGGCCGACGGGACGCCAGCCAGCCCGGAAATCATCTACGCCCAGGTGTCGGACGGCCAGCCGTACATGGCCCACGGAGCGGAGTACGACGCGTTCGCGAACGTCACCGGGGCCACGTTGGTCGACGGAAAGCGACCGCAGCGGTACGACGAGGCCGTCATCGGGAGCGACCTCGCGCGGACGCTCGATGTCGAGGTCGGTGACGAACTGACTGTCAGTGGGAGCGTCAAGCCCGGGGTTCGACGGGTCACTATCGTCGGGCGGTACGACGCCCCCAGAACGCTCGATGACCTGCTCATTCTGCCGCTCGACTCCGCGGCCGACTTGGCGACCGGACCAGGGGAGGTCCACATGATCCGCGTGAAAGGGTCCGTTTCGGAGATTGACGGCGCCGACGGCGTCGCTGCCAACCGGTCAGGCGCTGTCGTGACGGGGTTATCGGGTCCGAAACGCGTCACGAAAGGCGACACAGTCAACCTCTCAGTCGCCGTGCGAAACGTCGGTACCGAGCGGGCTGACCGGGAGGTCACAGTCCGATATCGGGGCGAACAGCGAACGACGACGGTCGCCGTCCCGCCGGGACAGGAGCGGACCGAGTCCGTCTCCTTTACCGCGACAGAACTGGGGACTGCAAACGCCACTGCCGGGGAGTACACCCATTCCGTGACCGTCGTCTCGCCGAACGCTATCGAGATTCCGAGCCAGCTGCCGTCACAGGCCCCGCCCGGATCGGGTCTCTCAGTTCCTGTCGTCACCAAAACGGGGGACCGCGTTTCGAACGCCACCGTCACGGTGAACGGGCCGTCGCTCAGAACTGGATCGAGTGGTGTCGCCGTCGTTCCCCTGCCACGCGAGCCGGGGAACTACACGATAACAGCTCGTTCGGGCGACCAGACGGCGACACACGATATCCAGATCGTCCGTGGTACCGAGCGGGAACTGTACGGGGAGTTGTCGATATCGCCGTCTTCGGGCTCGGTCCTGACGACGCCAACCCTCAGGATCGGGCTCGCAAACCCCTGGCAGGAGCCGATCACACGCAATGTCGGTGTCATCGGCCCCGGTGTTTCCCGGAACCGGACCGTCTACATGCCGCCCGGAAACGTCACACAGACGCGGTTCTCCCCGGACGGCGGACGAAGTCAGCCTGGAACCTACACCTACCGAGTGACGGCCAACGGGACCACCCTCACCACGGCGGAGTACGAGGTGACCGGGGATCGTCGGCTGGCGTCTGCCGTGGCAAGTAGCGGGTCGTACGCGTCCGGAACGCCCATCGAACGCTCCGTCGAGGGCGTGTTCGGGAACGTCCAGCTGATCCTCGGCGTCCTCGTCGTCCTCTCGGCGCTGAGCACCGTCGGAAGTACCACGGCGACGTTCGCCCAGGGAGTCCACGCGCGTCGGCAGGCCATCGGCATCCATCGCTCGACCGGCGCGACGCAGTGGCGGGTCCTGCGGACGATTCTGGCCGACATCGCTCGTATCGCGATCCCAGCGACGGCGCTCGCTCTCGGCCTCTCGGTCGTCGCGTTACAGTTGCTGGAGCGGGCTGGCTGGCTCGTCTTCTTCGGCTTCCGCCTCTCCGCGCGGACGCCGCCAGCTATCCTCGCAGCGATATTCCTCGGCGGCGTTTCGCTCGCCCTGTTCGGTGCCCTCGTCGCAACGGTGCCGTATCTGACGGCGTCACCGGTCTCGTTGCTCCCGAGCGGCGACCGAACGCGAACGCCCGACGAGGAGTCGGCGGATTCGAGACAGCCTAGCGACGACTGAACCGAACTGCTAGGTTAGCCGCTACCCATGGCTCAGTCAGCAGCTGTCGGTCGGAACTTTGACTGTCTGCCGAGGAGAACGCCGTACCATGGCGACCCGACAGCGCCAACAGTTCATTTACGGGCATCTCATGTGGGTGCTTGGTACCATCCTCGTGTTGACCCTCCTGGATGCGCTGACGTTGGAGCTGTTTTTCGTCGTCTCGCTGATCGGGTTTCTCGTGACTGTCGAACTGGTCGCACCGCAGGCCGTGTCGCCGCGCTGGCGACGGCGGCTCTGGTGGCTCATCGGGCTCGGACTGGTTGGCTTTGCCTACGTGGTCATCAAACGGATCCTCGAGATTCTACCGCCGGGGCTGGTCTGATGGCGCTGACACCGCTCTCCGAGGACTCCTGGCTACCGTCGCTCACTCTCCCGCAGCTCCTGCTGGCCGCTTACACCGTCCTCACGATCATCGCGCTCGTCTACGCCGCAAGCACGTCCTCAGCAGCGTTCGGTGCGTATAACTCCCAGTGGGACGGGGCGGGCGAACTTCGAACCGTCGCAGCTGACGCCGGTGCAAACGTGACCGTCGGAACGAACGTAAGTCAGTATCCGACGAGTGACACGGACACCACCGTTGCGGTCGTTCTCTCGCCGGCGGAGCCGTACTCGTCGAGCGAGCGGGCACGAATCGCGGAGTTCGTTCGAAGCGGTGGGACACTCGTCGTTGCCGAGGATTACCGCCCAGAAGGGAATGCCCTGCTCGCTGCCGTCGGTGCTGACGCGCGTTTTGACGGTCGCCCGGTGTACGACAACCGAAATTACTACCGCAACTCCTCGCTCCCGGAAGCGACGCCTGCCGGCGACTATCCGGAGACTGCCGGCGTCGATACTGTCGTCCTCAACTACGGGACGACTGTCAGAGCCGGAGACGCGACGACGCTCGTCAACACCTCCGAATACGCCTACCTCGACACCAACGGCAACGGCGAACTCGACGGCGAGGAGCAGTTAGCGTCCCGACCCGTCGTCACGAGCGAACCGGTCGGCGACGGCCGGGTTATCGCCGTCAGTGACCCGAGCATCTTCGTGAACGCGATGCTCGAACGCGGTGACAACCGACGGTTCGTCCGGAACCTCGTCGCCAGCCACGACGACGCACTGCTGGACTACTCACACGCCAGTAGCGTCCCGCCGGTGGCCGCTGCCGTCCTGGCCGTCCAGCGGTCAGACGCGCTGTTACTGCTCTGTGGCGTCGTGCTGGTCGGGGCGCTGCTCGCGTACGACCGCCGTCTCGACGAGCATCTCCGGGATCGTCTCCGGGAATACAGTGGCGGCGATCCGGACCCAAATCTCTCCAGGGACGGCGTTGAGAAGTATCTCAGAGCCAGTCATCCAGACTGGGAGACCGCACAGGTAGAGCGAGTAACGGAAGCCATTATTAAACAGCGGGCCGAACGTCAACGCAATGACTGATCCGTCGGTGCTGTACGACCGTCTCAAGGAGGAGACGGAGACAGTTCTTATCGGTAACGAGGAAGTTCTCCGACACATTACTGTCGCCATGCTTACACGCGGTCATGTGCTTCTGGAGGGGGTCCCCGGTGTCGCGAAAACGACGATCGCCACGCTCGTCGCCAACGCGACGGATCTCCAGCACTCCCGGGTCCAGATGACGCCCGACCTCCTCCCTGCGGATATCACCGGAACAACGGTGTATCACCAGCGAAACGGCGAGTTCGAGCTGCAGAAAGGCCCAGTGTTTACCAATCTGGTCATCGCCGACGAGATCAACCGCGCCCCGCCGAAAACACAGAGCGCACTCCTCGAAGCGATGCAGGAGGGACAGGTTTCCATTGAAGGGTCGACGCTCGAACTCCCGACGCCGTTTACCGTCGTTGCGACGATGAACCCTCTTGAGATGGAAGGGACGTTCAAACTCCCGGAGGCCCAGCGCGACCGGTTTCAGATGAAACTCGTCACCGAGATTCCCAACTCCGAGGAGGAGCGCGCGATCCTCGACCGATTCGACGCGAACCCGACGCTTGACGCGGACTCTATCTCGCAGGTTATCTCCCGGAGCGAACTTCTGGACGCCCGGTCAGTCATCCCCGAGACGCATATCGAAGACAGCATCAAGGAGTACATTCTCGCTATCGTCGGCGCGACACGGGACCACCGAAACGTCGTTCACGGGGCCTCACCGCGGGCGACAATCGCCCTGCAGAATACGGCCAAAGCAGTCGCTCGTCTGAACGGCCGGGAGTACGTCATTCCGGACGACGTCAAAGAGATGGCGCTCCCGGTGTTGCGGCATCGTCTCATTATGAACAGCGATGCCGAACTAAGCCAGATCAGCGCCGAAACGGTTATCGAAGAAATCCTTCAGTCGATTACGCCGCCCGGGTCCGACACCGACCACAGTACGGGTGTCGAGACAGCGGTCGGCGACGGCGGAACGAAACGGGAGTTCGAGTAGCGACTGGACCGCAGTTAGCTGTTTTCCGGGGCTGGTGTCGTCTCTCGTTCTCGGGTCGCCGCGCCATTGGACTGCGCCGATGGTTGTTCGAGTGCGTTCCACGAAACGGTCACGACACCGCTGAACCGGTCGTCATCGCGCGTATCGACAGTAACCGGTCGATCAAGTCCCGTGGCAAACCCCACCGCGAGCAAGGACACCACTGGGTGATCTAGCTGGTGAACGTCGCCGAACGCGGGATTGCTGATGGCAATAGTAGCAGTTCGGTTCCCGCCATCGATTTCGATTGTTGTGTCATCGACGAGTTCGAACTGCTCGGACAGGGCTGCGGTCAGTTGCGCCGCTATTGCATCGGGGTCGTTACCGAATTTGCCGGAGATCGTTTGCTCGAACTCGGTGTACAGACGGTCTCCGGTCGGGGGAAGCGATATGCCCTGTTCCGCCTCGGCACCGCTCGTAACGAACAGGTCTCCCAACTGGTCTGGATCGGGCACCGCGTACTCGACGTGTTGGGGGACGAACAGGCGCGCATTCGTCTCCGGACGGGATGCCGTTGGGACATACACCGTCTCGGTCTGGAGTTCCAGTTCGCTGACGAGGTGCTGTTCGACATCGGCCAACGTGTCGAACACCGTGTCACTGACCGACGCCGAGACGAACCGCTCGGGAGTGAGATAGAACGTGACGATGCCCGCAAACACACCGGTTCCTGCGAACGCGACGAAGATGGTCTGCAGGGTTGGAAAGAGGAGTGCCGCTATGAGGGATAGTCCACCGACCGCAAAGAAGCCCACTGCGGTCCGTCTGAACGTTGCCCGCTTCGCATGCGCGTAGGAGTCGCGCAACCGGCGGTTCTCCTCCCGTAACACTTCCAGCTCCGCTTCGAGTGTCTGGCGGTCGTGTACAATATCCGTCTGCCGGGTGCTGTCATCGGCTGATGCGTCCGGTTGCGTAGGCTCGGGTTGGCTCATAGGAAATCACGGTCCGAAGCTGCGTCTTCAGTCACGATGTCGAGTTCTATCAGCAGATAGCGATGGAAGAGATAGCCGACGATGGCAATTCCGATGACCGCGGTGGCCCCGACGCTGAGGGGGGCCAAGTCCCAGCGCCAGAGCGACAGCCAGGCGAGACTGCCGAGCAGCGGAACGACAAGTGCGACGAGGCTGCCGGCGACTCGCCTGTCGGGTGTCTCGATAGGTACCGAAAGCAACGCAAGGAACAGGCCGCCTTCGACGATGACGAGCGGTAGCAGTGATGGTGTATCGACTGTGACGAGCGCTACCTGTCCGAGCACGACCGCGAGAACGGGTGTACCGGACAGGTAGAGACCGCCGAGGACAACACCGACGAAACCAAGCCATACCGGCCCGCCCCAGACGAGTCCGCCTGTAGCTACGACGATGCCCAGCAGGCCGAGCACGGTGGGTAGTGATCGGGGCGAGCGTGCCGTTTTCAGTGCGACGCTCATGCGTACTCCCTCCGGTCTGTGTTCGCTGGGCTGCCGGACAGAATAGCCGAGATCTGGTCCGGGGACCCAACCTCGTAGGCCGTCACCGAGTCGACCTCGTTCAGTTCACGCCGGAACTGGTCGAAGGTTCGATACCGTTCGTATGCGGTATCGAGATCGGTGAGGAGGTCCGTACCGAAGGCTACTGATGGGGCGATAAACACGACGACCTCCGTTGCGTTGCGTCTCGCCAGTCCAACCGCGTTCCGTAGTTCACTCGGGTTGCTGTCGTCAGTACAGATGACCAGCAGGTTCGCGCTGCGTATCTCGTGTGGTGCCGCCTGGAGCCCGTTGTACAGCGGCTGGTTGGGAAGGTGTCGTTTTGATCCGGCGGCATCTCGATACGCGAGCAACGTCGTTTCCATCGGTGATTGTGTGTCCGCCGTCGGGTTCACCGTCCCTGTCATCCTGCCGGTGTGAGACGCTGTCGTGGTAGCTGTTGCCGGCGTCTCAGTTTCGGTGTCGAGGTCGTTGATCCGATGCCGGCACGACCTGTAGGCCTCGGTTCTCGCCACAGGGATTCTCGATTCCGTCACGCCCGCGTCGTCAATAGTGAGATAGCCCAGGGGATCACGGATCGTTTCGGCACGTTGCTGGAACGCTGCGGCGACCGCTCTGAGGTGATCTAGCTTCGTTTCGCCAGGTGTCCCATCACCCAGAGTCTGCCGGTGATCGAGGACGAGCACCACGCTACGGTTACTCTCAGCCTCGTAGTTGCGGACGTGCGTCTCGTCTAGTCTGGCAGTCGCCTTCCAGTCGACGTATTTCAGTGCGTCACCCGGGACATATTTTCGAATCTCCTCAGCTGACAGGCCACCCGTCCGCCCCCGGGCATCGTGCTCGCCGACACCGCGTAGCAACTGTTTCCCGCTCTGGCCAACGTGAATCGGACCGACCGACGGCGACTCGACTGCTAGTTCGGGGCCGGGAGCCGTCGTGAACGACTGGGTAAACAGCCCGGTGCCGTCACTGACGGTTACTGTGGCTCCGGGAACGGTGTAGTTGCCAACAGTCTCCCAGGTGAGCGGAAGCGTCACCGACGAGGACTGCATCGACGTATCGAGATGGATATCCGGAGAGGAACCCGCTTCCATCCGCGCTGCGAGTGGAATCCTTGCCTCGACGGAGAGCGGCAGGTGATCGCCGGCGGCGGCAACTGATGCCTCGAGAGTGTACTTCGTTTCGGCGTCGGTCCGTATTCGGGACCGGTCGAGCGACTGGCTGACGGTGAGTTCGTCCTCGAGTCGTGAAACGCCACGGACGAACGCAAACTGCATTGCGAGCAGCCAGCCTGCGACCCGACGGCCCCGACGACTAACAGGGGCGCATCGAGCAGCCCACCACTCACGACGAGACTACCGATAGCAGTGATCGTGAGCCAGAACCGCCGGGTGACACGCATTAGCTTCGGTTACTGAACCGAGCCCATTGAAGATACCGACAGACACAGCCGAGTGCTGGGAGTTCGCATCTATCGTTAATATCGAAATTGATATTGATATTTGGGGGATTATATACTTAACCGTCACTCAAAAACCCTTAGTCATGGATGGTCTGAGTTCACTAGAGGTCGGAATTCGAGAACTCAGCTAAATGTAGCTATCGGAATCAGTATTAATATTAGCACTATGCTCACAGACATCTTAGTTGGCGCCCGCCGTCTCGCGAACAACTGGTTCTGTCGCCTGCCGACGGTTCGCGCCGGTGCCGTCGTCCTCGTGGCGCTGCTTCTCGCCGGTGTCGTGTTTCCAGTCGCCGGGACGTCGCCGCAGGTGAACACTGCTAGCGGTGGCGGGGCCGATACTCCGGACGTACAGCAGGCTCAGGCCGATTCGAACGCCACTGATACAGACGGAGACGGGCTGGCGGATTCGCTAGAGCGCTCCGTTTACGGCACTGATCCGACGGACCCGGACACGGACGGCGACGGTTATCCGGACGGCATGGAAGTCCGCTGTGAGCAGGCTCTTCCGGATGCAGACCCGCTCCGAACGGACATCTACGTCGAAGTCGACTCTACACAGTCAACGACGCTCAGCGACCCGGTCCGGACATCTATTGTCGAGACGTTTGAGAATGCACCCGTTTCGAACCCCGACGGCTCCACCGGGATCGATATCCATCTCGTCACAGACGATACGAACCTCTCGGCCAACGGGACGGTACACTCGAAATCCCGTGCTGGTGCCGGGAACGACATCTATGACTTCCGGGCCAACCACTCCGAGCACCGTGCTGACGGCTACTACTACGTCCTGCTAACTGACGACGTCGCCTACAACGGGGACGACTACTTCGTCGGTGCGGGCCGACCTGAAATCGCGGCGATGGAGCGGTTCGATTCACCGAAGATCACCGCCTCGCTGTTCATGCACGAATTCGGGCACGCGATGGGGCTCGACGCCCATCAGGACGGTATCGACGAGGAGCGGTACTCCCAGACAGAGTACGACAGCGTGATGAACTACAACGGGCTGTACAGACAACTTTCCTATTCCAACGGCACCGACAGTGTAGGCCGAAACGAGTGGCAGTTCGTTGCCGAGAACCGAACACAGCCCGACATCGACTGCGTCGAGAACGGAACGTGCCCTAGCAGGTGTACGCAGAACTGACCAATTCCGCTAAAGCGACTGTCAACGGTTAGCTGCTGTCTGCTAGCATACTCATGAAGAACGACCCGAACACTGTCTGTAGCCCCAGCACTACGACTGTCGAGGCCAGAAGGGTCGCTGTAGCTGACGGTAACGCCGCCTCGCCGGCGAGCAGCCACTGTCCGAACACGCTCCCGAGGTACAGAATCCCGACTGCAGCCGCGAGAATGCCGATGGACGCGCCGTGCTCCAACTGGAACCGCTCCCGTATCATGCCGACAAGCACACCCTCGGGCTTGTTTATCGGGTTCGCGGCGATGGAACTGAACAGCGCGAGCGTCCAGACCTGATACCCGACGATTGCCAGCAACGACCCGCCGACCATCGTCTGTATGCCGAAGTTGACGCCACCGATCGACAGCCGAGCGATTGATAGCGACATCAACACTGCCCCGACCGACACTAGCAACAGAGCCGGATACGAGAACAGGTAGTCCGGCGCGTTCACGAGCATGAAGCGGACGTGTCGCCAGCCGTCACTGAAACTATCGAGCGTCTCCTCGCCTTCCCGCTCGTGGTAGATAATCGGGACCTCCTCTATGGTGAGGTCGTTCGCACCGGCTTCCATGATCATTTCGCTGGCGAACTCCATCCCGGTCGTCTCTAGCTCTAGCGTTTCGAGCGCGTCCTTGGTGAACACACGGAAGCCGCTGTGTGCATCGCTTACACCGGCTCCATAGAACGTGTTCAGGAACCGCGTCAACAGCGGGTTTCCGACGTATTTGTGGAGTGGCGGCATCGACCCGTCCCGGATCTCGCCCTCCAGTCGCTCCCCATACAGATGTCCGCGTCGCCGTTCTGGACCGGTTCGAGGAGCTGGGGAATCATCTCGAAATCGTACGTCGTGTCAGCATCACCCATCGCAATGTACTCTCCCCGTGCCTTGTCGAACGCGTAGCGATACGCATAGCCATAGCCCGGTTCATCAGGTGTCACGACTGTCGCACCCCGCTCGCGAGCTAACTCCGGAGTCGCGTCGGTCGAACTGTCGCTCACGATGATCTCGGTCGGCACACGTAACTCCGAGATCGCTGTCTTGATCCGATCAATACATTCGACGATCCCTTTCTCCTCGTTGAGGGTGGGCATCACGACGCTCAAAACCGGCGTGACTTCGCTCTCCGGCGTGACGAGAAACTCGTCTACAGCCTTCGTGATCCCCTGTTGACCCGCTTGATTTGCCTGATTTGCTTGTATCGTCATTCCCGTACCTCGGCTATCGCTGGTGCGTCTGGTAGCATACACTCTCCACTCCCCTGAGCGGCTTCCGATGAACACGGCTAGTAGGCCCCATTTTATCTGAGTTCAATGCCGAATTTCTGATATGTACCGCACGGCTTCCACACAGAGTGTCATGTCAAAGCAGCATATAATAAAGCTGTCGGGTGGGATAATCCATCATTAATAACAATAGTTGTCATGAGAATCCCTCTCCTCCCCTGATTGTACACGATTTCTTCGACCCATGACCACAGTGTGGCGTGCCATCTATCAATAAAGCACATTATTCACGCACTAATGTACGTTGTGAAGCAGATATCTATCAGACTAGTAGACTATGTCTCCCGCGGTTTCAGCGCCGGATATCTCAAGCAAGGTGATAAAACGGGAACCATCACTAGGAAGTCACGTCTGCGAATGTCGAACTACACCGGGAAACTACTACGAGAGGCACTGGGCAGTCGTTTCGGATAGTCTGTAATCGGGAAAATGCGTCAATTCGAGTAGCGCGTTCCGGGTACAGCCACCTGATTCCATGTACCGGTCGGTGGCTTTGGCGTCATGGTTGCTGAGCGTCTCACACTGGGCGACGAAGCCGACTCCGTATCTCGCCACTAACAGCGTGTATCCGCGGCAGTCGCTCCTCCAGTGCACTGATCAGCGTTGCGACGCTCAGCCCAAGGACGTAGACGACTCCCAAAAGCATGATAACCGAGATGTCCTTGCTGAACCGAAGTGCCCCACGTATCGATGCCATATACGTACATACCTGGACTGAGTATAAGCCGTTGGGGTCTGATTATTAATATTTGTAACTGGGCGGCCGCTGTTGTCCAGAGCCGTAGATTTAAGCCGCCCTATGTGCTAAACGATAACATGGCCACAGATCAGTCCGAGGGGGCGAGCCTGCATGTGCCACCGCTGGAGAATACAGCGTTTTTCTCCATTGAGGACGATGACGGCTACGTCCGTATTGAACAGTCACTGGGGAACCAGGTCCTGTACACGCCCAATGAGGCGCGGGACATCGCCGAAGCCATTCTCGACGCTGTTGACGAGGCTGTCGAAGAAGAGTAACCCATCGCCATCCGTCGGCCCTGTTTTGCTGGAAGGCGAGATGGTTTGAACAAGGGAGGTCCAGCGTCAGGTATGACAGATGCAAGCCACCGGGCGGCGGTCGCCGAGCGAGCGGCCCGCGCTGGCGGTGTCGTTGCTCGGGAGCAGTTCCGGGGCGACCTCAGTGTCGAGTCGAAGGCCAACAAAAACGATCTCGTCACGGAGACGGACCGTGACGCCCAGCGGCAAGTCGTCGCCACGATTCGAGCGGAGTTCTCCCGTGACCGGTTCCTCTGTGAGGAGGACCTCTCAACGTTAGCTGGCCCGGACACTGACTCCGAGCCTGAAGCGGTCGATAGCATCCCAAATAGCGGCTCTGTGTGGGTCATCGACCCAATCGACGGGACGGCGAACTACGTCCGTGGGATGCGTCTGTGGGGGACGGCCGTCAGCGCAGTTGTCGACGGCGAGCCGGTCGCATCGGTGACCTATCTCCCCTCGTACGGCGACCTCTACGCGGCTGGCCCCGAAAGCGTGACACGAGACGGGACCGAACTGTCGGTAAGTGGTCGAACCGACCCGGAGACGTTCGCCGTGGCTCCTGTCGGCTGGTGGGATCGCGACGACAGGGACGAGTTCGGTCGGCTGTGTAGCGCTGTCGGCGACCGCTTCGGCGACATTCGGCGTCTGGGTTCGTTCCAGGCCACGCTGGCACACGTTGCCGACGGGGCGCTCGAAGGGCTCGTTTGCACGCGCCCGATGGCCCCCTGGGACACGCTCGCTGGCGTCCATATGGTCAGACGGGCTGGCGGCACGGTCACTGACCTCGATGGCGAGCCCTGGACCCACGACAGCGATTCCGTCGTCGCCTCCAACGGCGAGGCACACGAGGCCTTCGTGGCGGCCGGCAACGAGGCACTCGCTGAGGATTGAACACAGTTTCGCCATCAAATCCCGCCGCGTCTGGCTCGCGGAAGTCCGCTCCACGCACACGGGACCGGAACGCTAAAACCGCCTGCCACCGGTCACTCGGCCATGGAAACGTTCGAGCGAGCCGTCGATGAGTACGGGCCCGGCCAGCTCTGGGTGGGCTCTTTCGCTGCCGTCCTCCTCGTCGCGGTCGGAGCCGTTATGGCCGCTCCACAGGCCGTCTGGGATCGGTTCCTCTGGCAGTACTTCTGGGGGCCAGTGTACGCGGACGCCAAGGCGGCCAGCTGTGCCGAGATGACTGCATCCGGGCCACAACCGCTGTACGATGGCTGTAGGGCGGCTATTCAGGAGGGACGGCTCATCGCCGAGCCGGGATACACTATCGTCTCCGAGATCGGCTACATGTTGATTCTGGTGTATATGCTCGTCGGCGTCTACTTCCTCCTCGAGCGACTGGACATCGCCGAGGACCCGAAGCTCTACTTCGCGTTCGTGCCGTTCATGTTGCTCGGCGGCGCGTTGCGGACTGTCGAGGACGCGACCGACCGCGCGGTGGATGCCGGCGTCTCACCCATCGTCGAGTATCCGCTGAGTTCACTCATCATCAGTCCCGTTATTTACGGCACGGTGTTCCTACTGACGCTGCTCGTCCTCGTCGTCTGCGTGGACCTCGAACAGCGCGGCATCGTCGACAGCTACTACCGGACGACTGGCGCTGTTGGTAGCATTTTCGTCGCCGTGACGCTACTCTATCTTACGTTTGTCGCGCTCACACGCGAGTACGCGACGCTGTACCCGTCAGTCCTCATCACGACTGTCGCACTGGCATCGGCGCTGTCGTACGGTCTGTACCGCCTGTTCGAGTCCTATCGACCGGCGCTGAACGACGGAACCGGCTATATCGGCTTGCTGGTCATCTGGGGCCACGCCATCGACGGCGTCGCGAACGTCCTGCTGGCTGACTGGCTTGACGCGCTCAACGTCCCGCTGACGTACTACCCGAAACACCCGGCCAACGCATTCATCATTGAAGCCACCGAATCTCTCCAGTCAGCCGGTCTGACTGCTGCTATCGGCACGTCGTGGCCGTTCCTGATTGTCAAGCTCGCTGTCGCCTCGCTGGTCGTCTCGCTGTTCAACCAGGAGTTCATCGACGACAGCCCGCGGTACGCGCTGCTGTTGCTCATCGCCGTTACCGCGGTCGGCCTCGGGCCGGGCACGCGGGACATGCTGCGGGCGACGTTCGGCATCTGAATACGGACTGTCCGGTATCTGACTCTCGCTCGTCGGCTGTTGCTACGGGAACGGATGATGCTCCCTGTCGAGCCGCGGCTCGAAGCCCAGGTCAGCAGGCACGGCTTCGGCCCGCTCGCCGAAGAACGAATCACCGAAGAACAGCGGCTGTGCCGACGGACAGACGACACGGACGGCCTCGAACCCGAGCTGTTCGAGGTCGCGCGTCGTCAGCCGCGCTCCGTAGGGCGTGAGTCCCGCGTCAGCTGCCCGGTCACACAACGTCTCTAGCTCCGCCTCGCCGGAGAGGTCTGCGTCCGGGCCGAGCGAGTCCAGCGGGACCGCCGTCTCGGTGGCCGTCAGGTCGGCCCCCTCGCCGGGTGATTCGGCGTAGCGCCCGATTGCACCCTGTGCGTCCATGGCCGCCTCGGGACCCATGCTGTCGAGTTCCATCCAGTTCTGGAGCGCCTCTTCCAGCGCACCGACGGCGGCCGTACCCGGGTCCAGATCCGCATCGGTGCCGAGTGCGAAGCGAGGCCACTCGTCCTGTTCCAGTGCGACGGTGATGACCGGCACGTCCACGTCCTGTGTCAGTAACAGCGCCGTCACCTCGAGCCCCTCGGACGCCGCGCGACGCCGGAGCGTGTCGTACCGCTCGTGGTCGTCGACGGCAACTCGAAGCGGCTCGAACGTCGAGTACCACGACAGCATCGCGGCGTCGCGCTCGATGACCTCGTAGAGCCCGGTCAGCAGCGCCTCGGTGACGGTGTTTCCGAGCCCGAGCCCGGTCGTCGTTGCCGGTCTAACCACGTTCGATGGCGGCGGATAGTGGACGGTCTCGGCGGGAAGCGACCGCCGTTCGTCGGTCAGCAGATTTTCGGCCGGGACCCAGGGAAGCGCCGTCGAGTCGTCCCATTCGGCCTCGTCCCTGACGAACGCGTCGGGTGCGACGGCATCCGGAACATCGACGACCGTCCCGTGCCGCAGATTCCTTTCTCGGTAGACCCCGGCCGCGTACCGCTCGTAGTTCTCGCCCAGCGCTTTCATGAACGCCGTGTCCCAGTCGATGGCAACACCGGCGGCCTTGGCGGCGGCCGATACGTCGCTGAAACCGGCAGTCTCGGCGAGCGTCGACAGGTAGTACGGGGCGGGGAACGACTCGACTTCGCCGACCTCCGTGGCGATACCGACCCGGTCGTCGAGGCCCAGTTCCGCCCGCGAGAGCGCCTCGCTGTCCGGGGCCGTTCGGCGACCGTCGCCGAGGGTACGGCTCGGCGTCTCACTGCAGTCACAGCCCGGGACGGGGAGGAACCGGCGCTGCGTATGTGGGAGTTCCGTAACTGTCCCGAAGAGGGCAGTGTCGCCGTCGAGAAACTGGGTTACCAGTCGGCCCGCCAGCGCTCCCGTGAATCGTTGCGTGGCCGCCGCCGGGGCTTCTGTGATCTCCTCGGTCTCGTCGACCGTCGCCTCGACCCGAGTCCGCAGACAGTCGAAACAGCCCGTTTCGGGTCCGAAGCCGCTGATCGCGGCGTCAGTCACCGGGACGCCGCCGACGCCGCCCAGTTCGACGGCGACCCACGGGACGTCATCGCCTTTCGCTCGGTCGTTCCACGCCGCAAACGTCTCTGACCCGACAGTATCGACGACGACGGCGAGGTCGCCACTACTGTTCGCCGGTGTCGACGGCTGTGCTACTGTAACGTCGATATCAGCGAGAAACGCAGTGAGTGCGTCGACGGCCGGTCCACGCCCGACGACTTCGACAGTTTGCATGCCGAACCCCTCGCGGTGGAGCGGGAAAAACCTACGCGGCGAGGATCGACTGAGCCACGGAGGCCAGCTCGTCCGGCTCGGCGTCTTTGAGCCGGTCGTCACCGAGCATCAGGCGGAGCCGCGGTCGGCCCACGTCGATCGGGACCTTCTCCGTGTCGATGAGGTTCATGTCTTCGAGCTTCGTCTTCGTCCGCGAGAACGTCGCCTTGCTCGCCAGTCCGACGTCTTCGCCCCATTTGCTGATGTCGTACAGCAGTTCGCCGTTCCGTGCGGCCACGAGCAGGCTGATGGTGACCTCGTCGAGACCGTCGCCGTCGCCACGAGCCGTCGACAGAGAGCTGAGAACGTCGTTGAAGTCCGACGCGGTTTCCGGGCCGATGTCGGCTTCCAGCGTGCTCTGGACGCGGTTGAGCGGCGGCGTCCGGAGCGAGTACTCGTCGGCGTCTTCCCAGGTCGAGCCGTAGTAGTCGTAGGCGTTGTCGACGAACGCCGCGTCGTCGGTCCCGAGACCGCCGACCGTGTCGCTGATGGTGACGAGTGCGTACACCGTATCGACAGTTACCGCGACCGAGTGGTTCGGCACGTCGTCGAGCAGTCGCATCGTGAGCCGCTCCTCGTCGATGAGGTCGCCGCGGTGCTCGCAACGAGGAAGTCGTCCATGACGTCTTTCAGTGCGCGCTCGTCGGCGAGCAGCCGAACTTCGGGAGCGCCCGAATCCGCGTCCAGTGTCGATACAAGCTCAGAGATGGTCCGCCGCGACGGGTTCACGACGTACACCGGCTCGTCAGTTGCCCCAAACACCGTGGTCAACATAGACCCAACGTCGTCTTGCAGGAGATTTTCAGTCATTGTCCCTTCCAAGTATATAGTGTATTATTATATTTAATTTTACCGGCCATACTGTGTTGATTTCGCCAACAATCCGACAACACCCACCGATGAGAGGCGATAAAATATTGGTCAACTGTCCTAAGCAGAAGCCGTTCGTCTCACGGACTGAACCATCTGTTCTGCTCGTCGTCGTCACGCGAATTCGCTCGAATCAGTGGTTACTGTCACTGTCTCCTACCCGCCGGAAGCCACGACTGGAGCACAGTATCAAATCTGTACCTGAGTGCGTACGGAGAGTGTCGCATCAATACGGCTCCTCGGGTGGCCGGTTCGAAAATAGATGACGGCCGTCTCGGCTTCCGTCACGGAGTCTGACAGCTTCGCGCTCGTCAGAAGTCCGTCCGGAGACGCGCAGCGAGGTCGTCGGACCAGTGAAACTCCCCGTCGAAGATGACGGGCAGTGAGGTCTGGCCCAGCGCGTCGGCCAACTCCGTAGCGCCGAGCGAGTGGCTCGTCTGTTCGCCGTTCAGCGCGGCGCTGTCGTCGAACGGCAGGCGGTAGCTCTCACCGGGCCGTTCCGGGGACACGACCGTACACTGGACGTCGAATCCCGTTTCCCCTTTGGAGACCCAGACGACCGCGGGGTGTGCGGGATTGGGAACGATAGAGTAGGTCCCGTCGCCGACGACCGCGTAGTCCTTGCACATCATTATCCGTCGGCGAGCGAGTTCCAGCGCTCGCTGAATGCTGAATCCGTTACTGAGCAGGCGCGCGAAGGCGGTCCCGACCAGGGCGGCGTGTTTGTCCAGCACGTCGGTAAGTGTCACCGCACCGGCGACCGCGCCCTGTTTGACGAGGTCAAGCCCTTCGTCATAGGAGCCACAGGCGTTCAGGAAGAACGTCTGCGTTCGGGCTTCCGACAGCGACGACAGCGCCAGATTGCCGTCGGGACAGCGCAGTCCCTCCTCGTCGCAGTGGCCGATGAAGTGGACGAAATCGGCCGGCTGTTCGAACACGTCGGCCAGTTCGTTGACCGACAGCAGTTCGCTGACCTGGACGTCCATCGGCAGGTCCGCGGCCCGGTATATCTCTGTGACTTCCGTGTGTTCGCCGGCCATCTCCTCGTCGTTGAGGACGACCGCGACCCGTTGGCTGTCGGCATCCCGGTTCTGACTCCGGTAGCGGTTCACGTACGCCTCCGCCGGCGTTTTACAGGCGTCTATCGGGTTCCCCGGAGCGAGCCACGAGTGCAGTTGGCCCTCGCGTAGGTTCGGCTCGATGACCGGTGGGCGCTCGGCCGAACCGCGGCTCAGATACGAATCCGACAGCGTCCTGTCGAGAAGCTCATCCTGGTCGAGCCGGGAGCTGTCCGGCAGGTAGATGAGACTGAGTCGGTCGAGCAGGAACGGCAGGCATCGGACCCGTTCCGGTTCGGGTGAGACGTACGTCGAGAGTGGCCACTCCGGCAGAATCGAGTTCACGGCCTCGTCGGAGACATCGATGTACCGCTCGAGCCGTCCAGCCGGCGACAGCGACCGAACTGTGTCCGGGTCGAGCGAGAGCGCGGACGTGATACGAGCGCCACTCTCGGCTGGATCGACGCGTCTGACCAGACAGTCGAGGTAGAACACCTTCCGGAGCAGCGCCGCGACGCCGGCCTGTAGCGACGGCCACGCGTCGAAAGAGCGGTGTACCGACGTGCCGTCGGCCGTCAACAGTGCTGCATCCCGTGACTCGACTACCACTTCGGCCCCGAGATAGTACGCCAGCGGGGCGCTGACGAGCAGTTCCGCCTCGCACTCCGGAACACGGAGCGTGATGCCAGTCTCCGGACGGTTCTGCCGAACCGGTTCGGGAATACGGGTCGTCTCGCCGGTCGTGACTATCGGCGGATGGCCGCGGAGTTCCGGATGTGAGCGGGACGGCTGCATCGTATGATGGGCCCCACTCAGATGGGTAATCGCCGTTGCGAGTCCGGCAGGTGTCGCGGGGACCTGCAGATGCGGCCGCTCCGCGCTCGTCTCCCAGACGAACCCGACGGTAATACTCGTCGGCTCTTGGAAACCGAGGACAGAGGTAATGCCGGCCGAGTGGAGCGACGCCGGCCCGTCGAAGCGGACGTGGATCCGAATGTCGTCAACGACGCCCAACGGCGACCCTCGGTCGCTATCCGCAGCACGGGCCTCCATCGTCAGCAGGTACTCCCCCTCCTCTAGGGTCGTCGGTGAATCAACTGCTCCAGTATTCGTGTCAGTAGCGACTCGGGTTACCGTGGCATCCACCGCCGGCAGTGCTAACTCGGTGACGGACCCGCTGTAGCAGTCGTCGACACGATGTGGTAACTGTTCGCCGTCCGTAACTTCTCGATCGTGTAACTGGCGCACCAGTGCGCTCGGGTCGACCGTTTCTCCATCCCACTCCGGCGTGTTACTGCTGTTCCGGTCCACCCGCTCGCCTGCCACCCCCCAGGTGACCATGCATAGACATGTGGAACGTCATCTGATATATACGTACGGGTGTCAGGATGTCGTCTCCCCAACTGTACCCGCGGCACCGGACAATGTGTAATAACATAGCACATACGTGGCCCAAAGGGTAGATTATTGTCGTATCGGTCCTGACTCGGATACATGAGCTACGAAACCGTACGGGAAGCGGACCCGGCAGTCGCAGACGCCCTGGAGGGCGAACGAGGCCGGCAGAACGACACGCTGGCGATGATCGCCAGTGAGAACCACGTCAGCGAGGCTGTGATGGAGGCACAGAGCTCCGAACTGACGAACAAGTACGCCGAGGGCTACCCCGGTGAGCGCTACTACGGCGGCTGCGAGTACGCCGACGACGTCGAGGAACTGGCAATCGACCGCGCGAAGGAACTGTGGGGCGCGGACCACGTCAACGTCCAGCCACACTCCGGCTCCCAGGCCAACATGGGCGTCTACCTCGGCGTGCTCGAACCCGGCGACAAGATCCTCTCGCTGGACCTGACGCACGGCGGCCACCTCTCGCACGGCCACCCAGCGAACTTCGCCGGCCAGGTGTACGAGGTCGAACAGTACAAGGTCGACGAGGAAACCGGCTACATCGACTACGAGGGCCTCCACGACCACGCAGAGGAGTTCGAGCCGGACATCATCGTTTCGGGCTACTCCGCGTACCCCCGGGAAGTCGACTTCGAGCGGATTCAGGAAGCCGCCGACGCGGTCGACGCGTACCACCTCGCGGACATCGCCCACATCACCGGCCTCGTCGCCGCTGGCGTCCACGAGTCGCCGGTCGGCGTCGCCGACTTCGTCACCGGCTCGACGCACAAGACCATCCGCGCCGGCCGCGGTGGCATCATCATGTGCGACGAGGAGTACGCCGACGACATCGACAGCGCGGTGTTCCCCGGCTCCCAGGGCGGCCCGCTGATGCACAACGTCGCCGGCAAGGCCGTCGGCTTCGGCGAGGCGCTGGCCCCCGAGTTCGAGCAATACGCCCAGCAGACCGTCGACAACGCCGTCGCCCTCGGTGACCGACTCAAGGAACACGGTCTGGATCTGGTCTCCGGTGGCACGGACAACCACCTCGTGCTCATCGACCTCCGTCCGTCCCATCCGGATACGACTGGCAAGGAAGTCGAAGAAGCGCTCGAAGAGGCCGGCATCGTCCTCAACGCCAACACCGTCCCCGGCGAGACCCGCTCGGCGTTCAACCCCTCGGGCATCCGCGCCGGTACGCCCGCGCTCACCACCCGTGGTTTCGACGAGGACGCCTGCCGCGAGGTCGCCGATCTCATCTACAAGGTCGTCGACGCCCCCCACGACGACGATGTCGTGGCGGAAGTCAGCGACCGCGTGGACGAGATGACCGACGAGTACACGCTGTACGAGTAGCGACAGGCTAGCCCTGGAGCGCGGATTCTGCTGTCCGCCCACTGGCATCCTCCTTTTTGGCATCTCTCTCCGATACGACTGGTATGCCCCGCACAACCCGACGCCGGACGCTCTATGCACTGGGTGCCTCCCTGTCGGTGTTCGCTGGCTGTACGCAGTTCGAGAGCGAGTCAGGGGCGGAAACCGGGCAAAGCGACGGCGGCGCGAGCGAGCCGACAGTGACGGCCACGGCGGCGGAGACAGACGCCGCTACCCCCACAGGCCAGGAGTCGACTGCTGGACAGACCGAAACAGCCACAGAACTCGACCTGCGGGAGGCCAACGTCGTCGGGGTCGAACTCACGGACGAAGGCGACGACTACCGCTTCGACGTAACACTCTATCACGATGACGACGGCGAGGACGGCTACGCGAACTGGTGGCAGGTCGAAACGCTGGCGGGCGACCGACTCGGTCGCCGTGATCTCCGGCACGCTCACTCGACGGCTCCGTTCACCCGGTCGGAGACCATTACTGTTCCCGACGATACGACCTGTGTCGTAGTCCGGGGCCACGACCAGACCCACGGGTACGGCGGGCAGGCGATGACGGTGGCTGTCCCGGGCGGCCCGACACGGGCCATCCGGCAGGGGGCCGAGCGGAAGTCGGTCGCCGAGTCGGACTGTCCCTGAGCGAGCGCGCGCCTGCCTGTCGCGGCCGGCCGAAATCCGGGACGTTCATACCGCCCCGCGCCGCCGTTGTACCCAATGACAGAGATTATCGACGGCGACGCCGTCGCACAGTCGATTCGGGATGACCTGGTCGCGTCCATCGACCACCTCGCCGACGCGGGCGAGCGCCCGTCGCTGGCGACGGTCCTGATGTCCGAGGACCCGGCCAGCGAGACCTACGTCTCGATGAAACAGAACGACTGCGAGGAGGTCGGTATCGAGGCAATCGACATCGACATCGACCCCGACGCGGACGCTGCCGAACTGTACGACACTATCGAGGACCTCAACGCCGACGACGACGTCAACGGCATCCTGGTCCAGATGCCGGTCCCCGACCACGTCGAGGACAGGTCGGTCCTGCGAGCCATCGACCCGATGAAAGACGTCGACGGCTTCCATCCGGAGAACGTCGGCCGACTCGTCGCCGGTGACGCCCGCTACAAGCCCTGCACACCCCACGGCATCCAGAAGCTCATCGAGAGCGTGGGTGTGGACACAGAAGGCAAAGACGCCGTCGTCGTCGGCCGGTCGGACATCGTCGGCAAACCGATGGCGAACCTGCTCATCCAGAAGGCACCGGGCGGCAACGCGACGACGACGGTGTGTCACTCCCGCACCGAGAACCTCGCCGAACGGACGCGCAACGCCGACATCCTCGTCGCCGCGGCTGGCGTCCCGGAGATGATCGACGGCGAGATGATCGGAGAGGGCGCGACGGTCATCGACGTGGGCATCAACCGCGTCGACGCTGACACCGAGAAGGGCTACGAACTCGTCGGCGACGTGGAGTACGAGAGCGCAAAGGAGGTCGCTGGCGCAATCACGCCGGTCCCCGGCGGCGTCGGTCCGATGACTCGCGCGATGTTGCTGTACAATACGGTCAAAGCGACGGGCCTGCAACACGACATCGACGTCGACCTGCCCTGAATGCCGTCGCTTGCGGATTTTGCGGACCGCGACGTGCACACCCGCCGAGTAACCAGAGAGACTGACACGGCGGGCGTAGACGGCGTCCGCGCCCGTGCTGACCGCGGCCTTCGCTGGGCGGTCGGCGCGCTCGTCACCGACCCGGCGGACCGCCTGCTGTTCGTCTACGAGGACGACATCTGGAAGCTCCCGGGCGGCGGCGTCGAAACCGGCGAGACGCGTCAGGAAGCAGTGTGCCGCGAGGTACGCGAGGAGACGGGCGTCGAGAGTACCGTCGACGAACTGGCTGCCGTCACCGAGGTCACGGTGACCGATGGCGGCCGAGAGGCGACGTTCTTTTTCGGGACCTATCGCGCGACGGCTGACTCCACGGACCTCGCGTCGGACCCCGGACTCGACGGCGAGTCGATAGAGACCGTAGCGTGGCGGGATGCGGTTCCGGAAAACTGTCTGGACGAAACCCTCGTACGGCGGCTCCAGTGACCGCTTAGACCGTGTCGTTCTCGATTCCGGCAAGCCAGTTCTCGGCTCTGACGAATGCGCTCTCGTCGCCGGTAATGTACGACCCCAGGTCCCGCGCCGCGTGAACGAGACGGTTGGCGTCCGCGGGGTCGACATCGCCGTCCAGCGCCTCGATCCGCTTTCGATGGTCGCGAATCCGTCCGGAGAGCTGTCGTGCAGTCGGCTCCGAATTGGCGTCCAGATACGTCCGTACGTCGCGCTGATAGCTATCGACGGCGGCCGCCATCGCCAGGCCGTACGGCACTCGAAGCTCCGACGGGACCGACTCGACAGCCGGACGGTCGCCGTCGTCAGCACTGCCGAGAAGTTCGTAGAAGTACCGCTCCGCCGGGTCGCCGCTGCGCAACTCCCGGGAGAGGTGTGCACCGACGTGCTGGAGTTCGACCGCGGCGACGAACGTCGGGTTGAGCGAGCGAAGCTCGCCCGCGTCGATGAACCCCCGCTTGCGTGTGTACTCCCGACAGCGCTCGGCGGCCGCGTCAGCGAGCTCCCGGGTCGGGTCCGCGTCGATCCGGCTCCGGACCGGCGTCAGGTCGAGGGTGGCCGGTGCGTCCGTGTGTTCGGTGTGCTCGTCGATGCCGACGCTGTGGATGCTGCCACAGTCCGGACAGGCGATGCTCCCCGTCTCGTAGTACCGCCATCGCGTGCCACAGTCCTGGCACTCGCGCTCCCCGCGGACTTTCATACGTGATGCTGAGAGGCCAGCCCTCAAGATTGTTCCGTGAGGGCTGTCTACGCCAACGTATGCGCTCGGAAGACGAGATCCGCGAGCAGTACGAGTTCCTTGCTGAACAGCTAGACGACGAGGAGATGGATCACGAGCGGGTCCGTATGATGTTCACCCACTACAAGCGGGCACTTGGATGGGTGCTCGAGGAGGAACATATCTAGGTTAGTTACAGCTTACATTCGCTTCTAATTCGATAACTAACATCTGCTGGACGGGGCCGGTACTTTTAAGTTATTCTGCCCCATTCGACCAAGTGACGCTTCGCTTGGAGGGCCGAAGCGTCAGCGGGGACCAATTCAGGGCGGCAAGCGGTCGCGTTTTTCGCGACCGCTTTCCACTTACTTCGCTGCTAACGACCAGATACGAGCGATTGCTGTACATCCGAAAAGGAACTGCTGGACGATACGACGTACTCGATAGACCACTCTGTGTCTGTCGCGTTCTCGGGCCACTCCGGTTCGACTCCGATGCTGAGTTACCGTCGCTCCCTCCGGACTCTCGCGCTCGGCGTTCACCTCGAACTCCGCCTGTGATGGCGGCGCGACGTGGCCCCGACCCCTCCCTGCGCTGAGCGTGATCTCAGATCTATCTCCCGGAGAGTCGACCACCGTTCTGAGATATGCTGCGACGGCGCTGTGGTCGAGTCCTTGCTCGCTTTCGAGCAGGACTGTTTCTACCAACCTCTCAGTGTCCTCCAGTGACAAATAATACTGTCGCCATCAGTTTCCGAAGAATGATGATATACTGACTGTATTTACCATTTGAACAAAACGATGACTGAGGGCCTAAATACAGAAAATTCGACACTCTGGACTACCGAAACAACATCAAGTTCTCTGGGCCGATATATTTAACAGTATAGATACTAAATCATTACATAGGAAAACCGATGCACGACTTGACAGGATTCCAGCGTGACCTTCTCTACGTGATCGCTGGCAGGGAAGAGCCCCACGGCTTAGCTATCAAGGAGGAGCTCGAAGCGTACTACGAGAAGGAGATCCATCACGGTCGTCTGTACCCGAACCTCGACACTCTGGTCGACAAGGGACTGGTCGAGAAGGGCCAGCGCGACCGCCGGACCAACTTCTATACGCTTACGCGCCGCGGGCGTCGTGAGATCGACGCCCGCCGCGAATGGGAAGACCAGTACGTCGACCTGTAAGAGTGTCGCACCGCCCCTTGTGCTGAGGCCGTCGTTTCGCCGGTAGCGGTGGGTCCGTCTTCAGTGACGGGAGCGGGTAACGCTACGATGACGGCATTCGTCGCTGGAGTCGTTCAGCGTCATGTGGTGTCGGGTTGGTTCACCATAGGTGACTCGTGGCACTCGATCACGAACCTGGCTCCGCCGCTCTCGCCCTCAGTGGCTGATATGTCCCACCCGTGGGCCTGCACGATGTCTTTAACGATAGCGAGGCCGAATCCTGTCCCCTCCGCGTTTGTGGTATATCCCTGTTCGAACACTGCGTCACGTTCTTCGCTGGGGATACCTGCCCCGGTGTCTTCAACGTAGAACCCGACCGCGTCGGGTAAGGACCCGGCTTTGACGGTCAGGTCAGCCGACTCGTTGTGCTCGACGCTGTTTCGGAACAGGTTTTCGAACATATTCCGGAGCCGATTACGGTCGCCATCGATCTGGAGCGTTGTTTCGACGACGAGGGTCGCCCCGCCAGTCTCGACGCTCTGCCAGGCATCGTATGCGATCAGTTCGAGGTCTACCTCGTCGGTCTCAGTCACCGTTTCTCCTGAGCGAGCCAACGTGAGCGAGTCGTCGATGATCGACTCCATGCGCTCGAGTTGCTCCTGAATCGTCCCGATCGACGCGTCGTGGCTAGCGACATCGCTCTCAAGTAGGCTAAGTCGTCCACTCGCGACGTTCAGTGGGTTCCGGAGGTCGTGCGCAACGATGCTCGCAAACTGGTCGAGCCGTTCGTTCTGCCGTTCCAGTTTCCGCTTTCGCTGTAGTTGCTCGGTCACGTCTCGGGAATTGAGGACGATCCCCTCGACGAACGGGTCGCCGAGCAGATTTGTTGCGTGCGCTTCGATGAAACGCCAGTTACCCGCTGCGTCGCGGAACCGCACGACGTACGTGCCGGAGTAGCCGTAATCGTCGACGTATCTGGCCAGGTCCTCAACAACGCGCTGTCTGTCGTCGGGATGGATGTATTCGACGGCGTTCTCACCGACCAACTCGGGAGGTTCGTATCCGAGTATCTTCTTAACTGGCTGGCTGACGTACGTGAAATCCCCGTCTTCGTCCAGAACCGTCACCATGTCCGAAGACCGTTCGATGAGGCGCTGGAAGCGCTCTTCCGCGATACGGCGCTCAGTCACGTCACGGTAGATGAGCAGCTGTCCGATCACTGAGCCGGTTTGGTCGGTGAGCGTTGAACGGTTGATATCAAAGTAGTGTGGTCCGCCGTCAGCTTCGATGACGACATCGGCGTCGGCATTGCCGTCGTCGTCTGGTAGCGAGTCGTAGGACGGCATGACTTCCGACGCAGACCGGCCAATCGCCGTCCCTTCATCGTCGAGGAGGTCTGTGCCAGTCTCGTTTACGTCGACAAGCCGCCCGTCTTTATCAACGACGAAGACGGGATCAGACATCTCTTCAACGAGCGTGTGTCTCGCGACGGGCATCAGGTCGAGGAGGTCAAAGCGAAAGAGCGCGATAGCGAAGACAACCCCCGTAAACGTGAACGCGAACGCTGTCGGGTCAGCGGACCCCATCGGATCACTGCCGAAGACGAATACTAAACTCGCAATCAGCGGAATAATGCCGCCAAGCAACATCAACGTCGCCTGTGTTCGATACCGACCGCTTCGCTTGAGTCCGAAGAGCCCGACGATGACGTACGTCGTCCCTATCAGAATGTACTGGTACAGGAGATTGAACCAGAAGACGGGGCCGTTCACGCGCTCCGGACTCGCGAGCGGCGGTCCCTGCACGAACCCGTCGAGGGTCCACAGCAGGTTGTGTGACTGTGCAGTCACGACAAGCCCGAAAACGACGACTGGGGGAGCGAGCAGTAGCGCCCAGCGTCGGCGGGTCAGGAGTGATTCCCGGCCGCTGTATGTCAGCCCGAACCAGAACTGTGTTGGCCCGAGCCCGACCGCCCCGATGTATTTGATAACGAGACCGGTCCGGTACGTCGGCATTGTCGTGCTTGCCGACAGAACGCCGTTGCCGAGCGAATAAAGTGCGACAGAGATCATTATCGCGGCGAGCGGCACTGCCCCGCGTACACTCCGCCGACGAACGGCAATACCGGCAATTCCCAGGTTTATGCCGAACGCGATGAGGAGAACCCACGTCGGTATGCCTGGCGATAATCCCACACGTCAGCGTTGATTTAGGGTCGTTTTATAATTCCCCTCCAACTATCAAACTTGAATAAGTCTGTTCGACACCTCACATATTGTGTTAGAATCGGCCGTTTGTGCTGTATTTAACGGAAGATAAAAGACAGTAGCTCGGAACATCTGTTTCATTTATTGATATTTTGGCAAAGACTATCGGAAACAGATGGTAGTCTGTCTTGGCTATGGGCGGTGGTGAGTGGGGTACGCGATTCGACCCCGATCATTGTTGGGACGCACTGCCTATTTCGTGTCAGCGGGGCTCTCAACCCAGGGGCGGTTCCCGGCAGAGACGCTGTCCTGACGGATAGCTGGGTGAGGCAGTTGCCGTGTCGCGGATATCTTCGCCGTACAAGTAGCGAGGAAAGACTCTATAGCACCACTAACTGTTAACTAATCTCATGTATATGGGAGCTATGTCGGCCCTCTTGCAGCGATCCCTGGAGCCGATTCAGACGACCGTGTTTCGTATTCTGCTTGCGGGGCGCTCGGGATGTTTCGTTCGGTCGTCCTCGGTACGGTAACGGTGCCGGCGCTTGGGCTCTTCGTTTAAAACTGGTAGCGCCGGTCGTCCTTGTCCTGTTGCTGAGGGAAGTCGTTCCCGGTCATCTGGTCGAAGGTCATCCCCGAGAGGTACTCGTCGTACGTACAGTCGTAGCTCGACCGGAGGTGGAAATCCAGCGTCCCGCGGTCGACGGTCGACTGAAACAGCATATGGACCGCGCGCCTGACGAGTTCGTCCGGGTCGTCCGGGTCGAGTGCGACTGACAGCATCGCGAGTTCGTTGCGCGTCTCGCGGTCGATGGACAGTTCGAACTCGTCGTCGAAGTCGCCGTACGCCGCTTCGATATCCTCCTGTAGATCGTCGAGGCTCATACGAACGGGGACGGTGAGCGCGAGGAAACCCCTTACGACTCGTCTGGGACCGCTCCCTCGAAACACGGATGTCTACGATTATAACATATGATAAATTATATCATGGACTGAACATAACGGTTGGTAGCGGTCAACTACCGAAGGATTCAGATTAGATAATGACAGGTGGTGGGGACGAGACAGCAGCGTCCAGCCAGCCCGACGGGCTGCTAGAGCGGCTTCACGCAGTCCTCCCGGACGTGTACACGCGTAACTACGTGGCGAAGTTCGCTGTCGCGCTGGCGGTAATCGTCGTCGTACTCGCAGCCGTCGGCTTCGGCAGCTACCTGCAGATACAGGACCGGGTCGTCAGCGACGCGGTGACGGACCTCGAAACGTCGGCCACGCATCGCGCCGACAGTATCGGGCAGTGGCGGACGACCACCGAGACGGAGGCCATCGCTATCGCAGCCGCAGGGGTGTACGTCACTGGGACGCCCGCAGATATCAGACAGTACCTTACGACAGCAGCCACGGCAGAGTCGTCACAGATTCGTTCGCTTCACTACGTCTCCACCGTCGACAACTCTCAGATAGTCGTCGCGAGCACCGGAACGAACACAGAAGGCCGGCCACCGCGGGCGGTCGAACCCGCGTGGGAGTCCCCCGTGATGGCGACGATGAACGGCTCCACCGACACTGGCACAGTTATCCACTCGACAGCATACGCGGACGGTGACAACCACTCGATGGCGTTCGTGACTCCCGTCTCCGATGGCGATGGAGCACTAGTGCTGGTTGCCCGGGTCCCGGTCGAGCAGTTTCAGGACGGGCGCGACGGGTTCGAGACGCAACTGCTCACTGGGGACGGAGACCCGCTTATCGGGGGCCAGGGTGGTTCCGTGCCCATCAGTCAGGACGGTCTCCGGGCCGCAACAGCGGGCCGAACGACGACTATCGAAACGGGGTCCCATGTCGCGACGTACACGCCCGTCAACGGTACGTCGTGGGTGGTCACGACGAGTGCGACGCAAGAGACACTGTACGGAACGAGTCGGCTCGTCCGCTGGGGCTTCCTCGCTGTCATCGGGACGGCAGTCGCCGCGCTGGGCATCGCGGGATATCTTTTCGGACGGCATACGGTTCGGCCCCTGAGACAGCTCCGTAACCGGACGCAGGCCATGGAACAGGGTGACCTCGGCGTTGACATCTCGACAGCCCGGCAGGACGAGATCGGGAGGCTGTACGACGCCTTCGGAAATATGCGGGACACGCTCCGGAGTCAGATCCGCCAGGCCCAGGCGGCCCGCGAGGAGGCCGAGCGGTCGAGCCACGAACTCGAACGTCAGAACGAGCGGCTGGACGAGTTCGCGTCGACACTGAGCCACGATCTCCGAAACCCGCTTACGATCGCCCGGGGCCACGTCGAACTGCTTGCGACGCGGCTGTCGGACCCGGAGACGGATTCGACCGACCTCCAGTCACACATCGAGAAACTCGAAGACGCACACGACCGTATCGAGTCCATAATCGACGACGTGTTGACGCTGACGAGAAAGGGCGCAAGCGTCGAGGAGACGGCCCCGGTTCCGCTGGAGGCCGTCGTCACCGATGCGTGGGACAACATCGACAACAAAAGCGCCAGCATCGAGGTCGCGGGCAGTCGAACCATCGACGCCGACCGGACGCGGCTCTTGCGAGCCCTCGAGAACCTGTTTCGCAACGCCCTCGACCACGTCGGCCCGAAGGTGACCGTCACGGTCGGGCTGACGGAACACGGCTTCTACGTTGCCGACGACGGGCCGGGGATTCCGAGCGAAGCGGTCGACAACATCTTCGAGTACGGTCACACGACGAGCGCGGACGGTACCGGGCTCGGCCTCTCTATCGTCAAGACCATCGCGGAGGCCCACGGTTGGCGGCTGTACATCGATACGACCTACCCCGACGGCGCGATGTTCGTGTTCGCGGACGTGTTCAGCGAGGACGAGCCGGACTGGTACGGGACCGAGTTCGAGTGGGGACGTTCCGAAGTCGACGACTGATACTGTTGGCTGCAGCTACTGCAAGATATCCGCCATCTCAGGGCGGCGATTCTTTCCAGACGTACAGCCGACGGGATGGGCGACAACGACCGCCACGCACAAATCGGGACAGGGCTAAACGGAGGTATGACTGACCAGTCGACAGCGACGGACCGCCCGGGAGGCGTGCCCGCGGACCCGTCGGCTGTCCAGGACGCGCTCGTGGAGTGGTACGAGGCGGACCACCGCTCGTACCCGTGGCGGGAGACGACTGACCCCTACGAGATTCTCGTTTCCGAAGTGATGAGCCAGCAGACCCAACTGGACCGGGTCGTCGACGCTTGGGAAGACTTTCTGGACCGCTGGCCGACTGCGGCGGCCCTGGCCGAGGCCGACCGTTCGGATGTCGTGGGCTTCTGGACCAGTCACTCGCTGGGCTACAACAATCGTGCGAAGTACCTCCACGAGGCGGCCGGCCAAGTGGTCGACGACTACGACGGCGAGTGGCCCCGCGACCCGGATGGCCTCAGCGACCTGATGGGGGTCGGTCCCTACACCGCCAACGCTGTCGCCTCCTTCGCGTTCAACAACGGGAACGCCGTCGTCGATACGAATGTCAAGCGCGTCCTGTACCGCGCCTTCGACGTGCCGGACGACGATTCAGAGTTTGAAGCGGCCGCAAGCAAACTCATGCCCGGGGGCCAGTCGCGAGTCTGGAACAACGCCATCATGGAACTGGGCGGGGTTGCCTGCGAAAAGACGCCGGATTGTGACGGCGCGCAGTGCCCGTGGCGTGAGTGGTGTTCGGCCTACGAAACGGGCGATTTCACCGCGCCGGACGTCCCGACCCAGCCCGAGTTCGAGGGGAGCCGTCGACAGATGCGCGGCCGCGTCATCTCGGCGCTCAAGGAGTACGACGAGCTACAACTGGACCAGTTGGGGCCGCGTGTGCGCGTGGACTACGCGCCCGAGGGGGAGTACGGCCGCGAATGGCTCCGAGGGCTTCTGGAGGATTTGGCCGACGACGGGCTAGTCGATGTCGAGAACAGCGACGGCGAGGCGGTCGCGCGCCTCCAGCGCTGACCGCCAGTGGCATACACCCTTGAACCCGTGCGGTCAATACGTCCACAATGGCTGGCTTGCTGGGTTCGGTCGCTCTCATCGTCGTCGCAACCGCTGTCATCTGGAAAGGGAGCGCGTACTTCGAGCGGGCCGCAGAACGGCTGAGCAAGTACTACGGGTTACCGGTGGCGGTTCACGGCGCAATCGTCGTCGCCGTCGGGTCGAGCTTTCCCGAGATAAGTTCGGTCGTTATCAGCACCGTCGTCCACGACGAGTTCTCGCTGGGCGTCGGTGCAATCGTCGGGAGCGCGATATTCAATCTGCTCGTGATTCCGGCCCTCGCGGCGCTGTCGAGCGAAGAACTCCGGTCGACGCGTGACATCGTCCACAAAGACGCCCAGTTCTACGTCATCAGCATCCTCATCCTGTTCATCGTGTTCGCGCTCGGGGCGACGTACGTTCCGGGCGGGACCAATCGGGCGGCTATCCTGACTCCGACGCTCGCGGCCATTCCGCTCGTGACCTACGGCATCTACGCCTTCCTGCATCAGCAGGACGCCAGCGAGCACGTCGCGGACGAAACCCACAGTGTCCGGCCTGGCCGGGAGTGGGGGATGCTCGGGGTCGGACTCGTCATCATCACTGTCGGCGTCGAGGGGATGGTCCAGGGCGCGCTCGCCCTCGGTGTCATCTTCGACACCCCGACGTTTCTCTGGGGATTGACCGTCATCGCCGCCGGGACGAGCCTCCCTGATGCCTTCGTCAGCGTCCGGGCCGCGAAAAACGACGACAGCGTCACGAGTCTGACGAACGTTCTGGGAAGCAATACGTTCAATCTGCTGGTGGCGATTCCGGTCGGCGTCCTCCTGGCAGGGCGGGCGACAATCGATTTTCTCGTGGCAATTCCGACGATGGGGTTTCTGGGATTCGCAACGCTGGTGTTCATCGTGTTCATCCGGACCGATCTCGAGCTCACCGACCGCGAAGCGTACACCCTGCTTGGGCTGTACGTGGTGTTCGTCTGCTGGATGGCCCTCGAATCGGTCGGGCTTATTGAGACGGTTAGCGGTATCTGAGGCGGGTCCACAGTGCCGTCACTGGTGAGCCAGCATCCGCCCTCGATGCTCTCGGGAAACTGCCCTGTTGGGCTTACTCATCGCCTTCTCCGGGCGATAGTTCGCGGAAATACACGGCCTCGTCGTAGGGATCGCCGCCGATAGTGAGTGTCCGAGTCTTGGTCCGCTCGAAGCCGAGGTTCTCGAAGAACTCCCGGCTCCGGTCGTTCGAGGCCAGGTCGAGCGCCCGGAACTGCTCAACGCCGTGTTCCAGAAAGATGTCTTCGAGCCGGTCGTACAGCGCCGTCCCGACACCCTCCCCGTGGTAGTCCGGGTGGACGTACAGCCGCAGCATCGTCCCCATCGTATGCATGGTGATGCCCTGGGTGAAGCCGATGATTTCGCCGTCCTGTTCGGCAACCAGTAACGTCGCCTCGATGTCGTCGAGGTCGTTGGCGGGGACGCCGCCGGCCCACCCGTGGAGCGCGCTGCCCAGCGGGTCGGCGTACCAGTCGGATATCGTCTCGTCGATGACGTCGGAGTCCAGCGAGTCGTAGGCGTCGTGCCACGCCGCCCGTGCGACCCGGCGGATGCCGTCGGCGTCGGCGTCGAAGGCTCGGCGGATGGTCGTCATGCGTGTCCCGACGACGGACAGACAGATTGTTCCGAGCGGGTGCCACAGTGGGTGGACTGACGCGATAGGCGGCGCAGTACCCGGGGATCTGCCAGATGCTGAATCGTGTCGCGTACCATAGATGCTGTGTCTATCGGTTCGTTTGGGCTATCATGGCTAATATCCTCTCCCCGGTGTGTGAACCATTCCCATAATCTATCATGGTTTATCATTAGGTTTATGTAGTTGACACCCATTGGTGGTCTTGTATGAGGACAGTCATCCTCGGTGTCATCGGCTCCGACGCGCACGTCGTTGGGATTACCATTCTGGAACGAGCGTTCGAAGCGGCAGGGTTCAACGTAGTCAACCTCGGTGTCCAGTCGTCCCAGTCGGAGTTCATCGACGCCGCGGATGAACACGACGCCGAAGCGATACTCGTTTCGTCGCTGTACGGCCACGCCGAGCAGGATTGTCAGGGGTTCCAGCAGCAGATCAACGAGGCGGGTCTGGACGTGACGACCTACATCGGCGGCAACCTCGCTGTCGGGCAGGACTCCTTCGAGGAGACGCGCGAGACGTTCAAAGCGCTCGGTTTCGACCGGGTCTTCGATTCGGAGACCGACCCTGAGGAGGCTATCGAGGCGTTGAAAGCCGACCTCGGCCACCGCTCCCGTGAGGAAGCGTCGTCCGAGAAGGTTCAGCTCGGCTCCTGAGCCACGGACTCCTTTTGCAGCCGTTAGCGTAGCGAACATGCGTAATCCGCCAGCCACTCATCGACTGCTGTCGTCGACCACGCACAGCCCGGGGTGCTTTACGACCAGGGTCCCTATGGAGTATAATGTCACACATGACAGCTGAGCTGAGTGACGGCACCGAAATCAAGAACATTCACGACGTGGTCGAGGGGTCGAACGGTGTCCATCTGAAGAAGGAGGTCGGCAGTGGCGGGCTCGAACGTGTCGCGTACATCCCGTATCCGAACCTCCTCTACGTCTACCACGACAACTGAGCGTCGGCCAGAGCGACCTTCATGGCCTGACAAACCGACAGCCGGAAAGGGACTAGCGCTGCGCCTCGTCTCCCCCATCGATATACCGGCCCCACTCCATAGACCCGACATGTCCGAACCACACATCGTCGGTGTCGTCGCAGTCTCAGAGAGGAGAGCTACACCAGGGTCGGTATCGAGCGCGCGCTCGTCGCCGCCGAGGAGTTGGGGGCGACCACGGAACTGCTGGATCTTCAGGAATTCGACCTACCGGTGTTCGATGCCGACCATCGCGAGGTCGGCGACGCTGTCGAGTTCGCCGATAGAGTTCACGCGGCTGATTCAATTCTGCTGGGGACGCCGGTGTATCACGGGTCCTATTCCGGCGTGCTGAAGAACGCACTCGACTACTGTGGCTTCGACGAGTTCGAACACAAAACCGTGGGATTGCTAGCGGTCGCCGGCGGGGGCTTTCCCATCACCGCGCTCGAACACCTCCGCTCGGTCTGCCGGGCGCTGAACTGCTGGGTCATCCCGCATCAGGCCGCGGTTCCGAACGCACACAATCACATCGCTGACGGTCAGATAGTCGACGCCGATATCGAGGAACGCGTGACGTCGCTCGGTGAGGAAGCAGTCAAGTACGCGAACATCGAGCCGGACTCGGCGTGTTTCGAGAGTACGGAGAACGTCGGAGCGGACGATTAGCCGTGAGGACCGCTGTGCGTGTCCGAGCCGAAGGGGGCTGACGGATAGAAGGAAACGGTCAAACCGGCTCGCGCCCAAGTTTCAGGCGTGACTCAGTGGGTCGAGAATCCGACCGGTGGCCGGGACCGCGGGCCAGCCGCGCTGGTGCGTGCGTGGGTGGAAATACTCCGCCGTCCGCGGCGGTTCTTCCGGACCGGCGTCGCGCCGGGTGACCAGGCCCCGGGGCTGGTGTTTGCGGCGACAGTAGTCCTCTTCGAGGAGGTGAGCCGTTACGCCGTCGTCAAGCTGGCCCAGCGGGGACTGCTGTCTACGGGGCCGTTCGACTACCCCGCTATCGGTGGCTTCTCGCCCGGCGTCGCGGTACTGGCGCTGTTTGCTATTCTCGTGTTCGTCACGCCGGCGACGGTGCATCTGACGGCGGCGCTACAGACGCTGCTGTTGCTTCCCCTCGGACTGCTCCCCGTCGCGTCGGACCGCGGCGGCGTGAGCGAAACCGTCCAGGTGATGTGCTACGCGATGGCCCCCTGTCTGCTGGCGGGGCTGCCCAGCGCAGAAGTCCGGGTGCTCGTCACCGCCTGGGGCGCGGGCCTGTACCTGCTCGGCACTGCCGTCGTCCACAATATCCGGCACCCCGTGGCCGCAATCGTCGGAGCCGTCCCCGCCGCAATTATTTTCGGCTACGGCTTCCGGGGCTTTCAGGCCGTCTCGGTGCTGGCCGCTGACTACGGGTTTTAGGGTCCGCCGGCGTGCGTTTCCACACGATGCTCAGTATCGACATCGACCAGTTCATGCTGGAACTCAAAGATGGAGCGTTCAAGAGCGTCGGCCCGTCGAACAAGGAAGCGACGATCAAGATGTACGACGTGGAGGGCGTCGACGTTCGCGAGTACGGCGACAAGCGCGTGAAAATTGCCTTCGAAGACGAACAGGGAAGCGAAATCGAGGTCGCTCTGTTCCCTGAACAGGCGAAAGCGGTCGCTTCAGGGCTCGAACTACTGGAAGAAGAGAGCGAGATGTTCGAATAGCGGACCCGTTCAGTTCGTCCGGAATTCGACAACCGTTTTAGGCCCGACATGCTTGCACCGTGTAATGGGTTCGTGTATCATCTGCGGCAAATCTGTCGAAGGACGCATCTGTGACCTCCACGAGGAGGACGCCCTGTTCGAGTTCCGTGGCTCGCGTGCCGACCAGCTATCGGTCGACCGCTACTACCGCGGCAGTGTTGACGGCTTCGCCGAGTTCGGCGTGTTCGTCGACATCGGCGACAGCGTAACGGGGCTGCTCCACCGGAGCGAACTGGACCAGCGGCTCGATTCCCTCGACTGGGACTCGGGCGACACCGTCTACGTCCAGGTCAAGAACGTACGGGACAACGGCAACGTCGACCTCGGCTGGTCGATCCGCCAGTCCGAACGCGAGTTCCGCGGCGTCCTCGTCGACGACCCGGAAATCGGTCACTCCGTTCTGCTTGAAAACGAAGACGACGAAGACGAGACACAGTCCGACGATTCGGACGAGGAGGCGTCTCGACCCTCAACTGACGAGTCAGCGGGACAAAGCGACGACGAATCGGACGCGGACGAAGGCACCGAATCCGACGACAGCAGCGCCACGAACGCCGGCGCAGTCAGTCGGGCCAGCGATGACGACCGCGTCGAAGGCACTGCGGCCGTCGGCGGCAACGACAGCGGGTCGAACACCGCCGTCATGACCGAGTCCGACGAGGAAGCCGACGCAGAGAGCGACGAAAGCGAGGAGCAGACGGACGAGGCGACCACGGCCGAACCGGTCGCCGCGGCTATCGGCGATCTCGACGACCACGTCGGTGCGGACGTTCGACTGGAAGGCGAAGTCGTCGGCATCCGACAGACCTCCGGGCCGACGGTGTTCGAACTGCAGGACGAGACCGGCACTGTCGATTGCGCGGCCTTCGTCGAGGCAGGCGTCCGCGCCTACCCCGAGGTCGAAGAAGACGACTACGTCCGACTCTCGGGCGAAGTCCGCGAGCGTCGCGGTGAACTGCAGGTCGAGACCGAGGAGCTCGATGTCCTCGAAGCCGAGGAGCGCGAGGAAGTCGAACAGCGGCTCGCCGACGCCCTCGACGACGAGGCCCGACCTGACACGGCCGAACCGCTCGCCGATGATACGGCGGTTGCGGCCCTCTCCGATGATCTGGTCGAAGCGGCGACCCAGATCCGGAAGGCAGTGCTGACGGACCGTCCGGTCATCGTCCGCCACGCCAACACCGCGGACGGCTATCTCGCCGGCAGCGCGCTCGAACGCGCCGCACTCCCGCTGGTCACCGAGCAGCACCGCCGCGCCGACGCGAAGTACCACTACTTCGACCGGCGACCAATCGAGGGCGGCGTCTACGACATGGACGACGCGACGAAGGACACGACGACGATGCTCGACAACCGGGAGCGCCACGAGGAGAAACTCCCGCTGTTCGTCTTCGTCGCCGCCGGCGGCACGCGCGAGAGCCTTGACGGCTTCGACCTGCTGAACGTCTACGGCGCGCCGAGCGTCGTCATCGACGACATCGACGTCGACGGCGCGGTCGTCGACACGGTCGACGCCGTTGTCTCCCCCTCCGCTGACGCCGTTTCCGAGACCACCTCGACGGCGCTTGCGGCCAACGTCGCCGCACACGTCAACGAAGACGTTCGTGACGACCTGCAACACCTTCCGGCCGTGAGCTTCTGGGAGGACATCCCCGAGCCGTACGTCGAGGCCGCCAGCGAGGCCGGCTACGACGAGACCGCCGTGTCGGAACTCCGCGAAGCCGTCGCGCTCGAAGCCCACTACCAGTCCTACGAGGACAAGCGCGAACTCATCACCGACCTCGTGTTCGGCGACGACGAGGAGGACGTGGGCGGCCTGGCCGGCCACATCGCCGAGCAGTTCCGCGAGAAGGTCGACGAAGAGGTGTCCACCGCCCGGGCCAACCTCGACCACCGGACCGTCGGTGACGTGGACATCGCCGTGCTCGACACGGACGCCTTTACCCACCAGTACGAGTTCCCGCCGGAGTCGCTCCTGCTGGATGAACTCCACCGGGATGTCCGCGACGAGAGCGACGCCGTGCTCGGCATCTCGACGGACACGATGTACGTCCGTGCCAACGGCGACCTGGACCTGCACGAGCTAGTCAGCGAAGTCAGCGAGCGAGTTCCCGAAGGCGGCGTCGCGACGCGGAGCGTCCGCGAGGGGACCATCCGCTACCTGGCCGGCGAGCGACCGGCCGTCCTCGACGCCACGCTCGACGTGCTGGCCGACGAACTGTAGCGCAGAGGACTTTTTCTATCCGCCGGCAGTCTGACCGGGCATGAGCGACGGCCCCGTCAACGAAGCCGACCTCGACTGGACCGACCACGACCACGGCGACCGGACGTTCAGGCGCAAGCAGCTTGGTGACGCCGCCGGGGGCGAACAACTCGGCGCGAGCCTCTATGCCGTCCCACCGGGGAAACGGCTCTGGGTGCGCCACTACCACGAAGGCAACGAGGAAGCGATATTTGTCCAGGCCGGGACCGGCACGCTCTGGCTCGGCCCCGACGCTGAGGAACACGCACTCAAGCCGGGCGATTTCGTCGCGCTTCCGGCCGGCGAGGAGAGTGCGCACGAAATCGAAGCCGACGAGTCTGAACTCCGACTGTTGATGGTTTCGACGATGGAGGAACCGGATATCACCGTCTACCCCGACCGGGAGATGGTCGGGCTGTACGCCGGGTCACCGCCGGGCGGCGAGAAGGCGGACCGGACGTTGTCGACGTATCTCGACAGGAACGCGGAAAAAGAGTACTGGGAGGAGTGAGCCGCTATCGGCTGTCGACTTCGAACTCCGACAGCATCGTCTGGAGCCGTTCGGACTGCTCGGCGAGTGATTCGATGCTGGCACTGACCTGCGACATGGACGCGGCCTGTTCCTGCGCGGTCGCGGAGGCGGTCTCGGTCTCCGCGGCGGTCGCCTCGCTGATGTCCACGGCCTCCTCGACCATCGACACCGCTTCCTCGGTCGTGGCGGCCTGGTCGTCGGTCGTGTCGCTGATCTCCTGAATCCCGTCGTCGGTCGCCTCGGCGTTCTCGGCCACCTGCGTGAACGTGTCGACGACGTCTTCGACGGCTTCTGTACTCTCCTGCATATCCTGCTTTGCCCCCCGTGCCTCTGTGACCGTGGTTTCGGTCTGGGCCTGGGTCTCCGCGATGAGCTGTTCGATTTCGGTCGCAGAGGCCTGCGTCTCCTCCGCCAGCTGTTTGACCTCGTCTGCGACGACAGCGAACCCATCGCCGCCCGACCCGTTTCCGGCCCGTGCGGCCTCGATGTTGGCATTCAGGGCCAGCATGTTCGTCTGCTCGGCGATGTCGCCGATGAGATCGACGATCTCACCGATCTCTGCCATCTTCTCGTCCAGCCGCTCCACGTTTTCGACGGTCGAATCGATCGCTGTCTGGACCTCCCGGGAGCCCGCTATCGCTTCCTGTGCGGTCTCCTCGCCGTCGTCCGCGATCTTGGCTGTCTCGCGGGACCGTTCCGCGACGGTTTCGGCCGAAGCGGCGACCTCCTCGACGGTGGCTGACAGGTCGGTCATCTCGCTTGAGACGGTTTCGAGCATCTCACGCTGGTCGACCGCCCCGCTGGCGATGCCCTGAATCGATTCGCTCATGTCTTCGCTGGCACCTGTTGCCTCGTTGGCACCGGCCGTGGCCTGGTCGCTCGTCGACGCGACCTCCTGCGAGAACGTCTGTATTTCGGCCATCGCCGACTCCGTCTCCGTCATCATCTTGTTGAACGACTCGGCGATCTGTGCCATCGCGTCACTCTCGCTGTCGGGGTCAATCCGGACCGTGAGGTCTCCGTCGGCCGCCCGGGACATCGCCGCGCTGTAAGCGTCGGCCGTGGCTTCGAGGTGCTCGTTGAACTCTTCGACCTCTTGCTGTCGGGCCTCGGCCTCGGCTTTCGCCTCTTCGGCCTCGGCGATGGTCCGCTCCATCTCGGCTTTCTTCTCCTCCAGGTTTTCGACCTCTTGGGTCTTCTCTCTGGCCTGTTCGAGTTGTTGTTCCGCCGCTTCACGGGATCGCTCGGTCGACGACCAGTGCGCCATCAGCGCCGCGGCCAGCATCAGAACGAAGCCCGCGTGGATGAACGCCCACACCCACGGGTTGTTGATCGCCGCCGAGTGGTTGTACACCCGACTCGGGTCGATCATGCCGAAAATCCCGTGCTGGACGGAGACGTACCCGATGCCGAGGAAGAACGGCAGCCAGTCTTCGTAGACGGCAACCACAGCCATCACGACGAAAAAGTGGAAGTGAGCCTCGATGTACCCGCCGGAGAAGTGGACCAGGAACCCGGACGTCGTGACGAGTCCCATCGTCGCCAGCGCGGTTCGCGTTCGCCGACCGAACCAGGGCAACCTCGCTAACACGGCGAGGCCGACGACGACCCCGACCTCTGCGAGAACGTGGAGCGTGTCTATCTCGGGAAGCGTCGCGCCCGTGACGAGCGACTCAGTTCCCGAATACAGCCCGAGTGCCAGCAGGAACGGCACATGCGCAAGCAGCAGAATGAGGATATTACGGTGTCGGCCGCGCCATGTCTCGTCGGGGATCGTATCGCCACTCGGAATGTATGCAATGAACTCCTGGAACCGTTCCGTCGGCGTCAATTCCCGGGAGCGAGTTTGTGCAGACCCACTGGTCGTGTCTGGCATATATACACAGTCGAGGAGAGCAATGACTAAAAGACTCCCCTGGCAGTATCATTCGAAATAACGGGGTAGAGCGCCTGAGACGGGGCTTCAACGACTCTGGAGTTGTTTTCAGACAGCTCATTCGCTGCCGACTGCGACCCGGGTCCCGCTACGTATCAGTCGCCGAGACGGACCTGGCTGCCTTCTTCGCACCGTAGTACGCCCACTCCGCGCTGTAACAGAACACACAGCCGCGGAAGGTCGGTCGGTCGGGGCTCCTGGTGTCGTCCGTTTCGCTTCTCATACCTCTCTTTGGTGTGACAGCACAATGAACCCCACGGCCACCCCCGTCGCTGACGATACCCGAGCGACACGCTTATTCGGCCGAGACGCCGATTTCGCACAACGCCGATGAGCACGGAGACGCCGGACCCAGACGAGACAGAGACCTTCCAGCAGGTGTGTGCGGAGCTGGTCGACCGGATTCTCGCAGGCGAGGTCGAGCGCGACGACGTCGAATCGGCCAAGATAGATGTCTGTCGAGAGTATTCCGCGCCGAAAGTGCCGAAAAACTCCGAACTGCTCGATTACGCGCCACAGGAGCACCGCGAGGTGCTGGAGGAGGTCCTCCAGCGCAAGCCCGTTCGGACTGCCTCGGGTGTCTCCCCTATCGCTATCATGACCTCACCCGAGCGGTGTCCTCACGGGAAGTGCCTGTACTGTCCGGGCGGCCCGGATTCGGAGTTCTCCTCCGCGCAGTCCTACACCGGCCACGAGCCCGCGGCCGCACGCGGCGAACAGAACGACTACGACCCCTACGGCCAGGTGACCCTCCGACTCAACCAACTGCGGGAGATCGGCCATCCTGTCGACAAGGCCGAACTCATCGTGATGGGCGGGACGATGACGGCCCGGAGCCACGACTACCAGGAGTGGTTCGTCAAGCGGGCCCTGGAGGCGATGAACGACTTCGACGTGGATTCGGAGCCGACGCCCGCGGAGGACGTGAGCTTCGCCGAGGACGACTACGAGTTCCGGTATCTGGAAGATGTCATCGCGGAAAACGAGACCGCTGACGTCCGCAACGTCGCCACCACGTTCGAGACGAAGCCGGACTGGTGTGATCCGGAACAGATCGACCGGATGCTCGACCTCGGCGGGACGAAAGTCGAGGTCGGCGTCCAGACGACCTTCGAGCGGATCAACCGCGAGATGCACCGCGGCCACGGCGTGCAGGCCTCCATCGACGCGAACCGCCGCCTGCGCGATTCCGGGTTCAAGGTGGGCTTTCACATGATGCCAGGCCAGCCCGGGATGTCCAAGGAGATGTGTCTGGAGGACTTCCGGCGCATCTTCGACCAGACGGACTGGCGGCCCGACTACCTCAAGATATACCCGACGCTGATTGTCGAGGGAACCGTCACATACGACTGGTGGCGCAACGACGAGTTCGACCCGCTTTCCAACGACGAGGCCGCCGAACTGGTCGCCGAAATCAAGGACATGATTCCCCGCTACACCCGCCTCCAGCGCGTCCAGCGGGACATCCCGGCGGACTTCATCGAGGGCGGCGTCTGGAAGTCGAACCTCCGCCAGCTCGCCTGGCAGCGGATGGAAGAGCACGACTGGACGTGTGACTGTATCCGCTGTCGGGAGGCCGGACACAGCGACGATGCCGCCGAGAGCATCGAACTCGACGTGATGACCTACGAGGCCTGTGGCGGCACGGAGCATTTCATCTCCTTCGAAGACTTCGACAACGACGTGCTCGTCGGGTTCTGTCGGCTCAGATTCCCCAACGATCCGGTACGCCGGGAGCTACAGGACGCCGCAATCGTCCGCGAACTCCACGTCTACGGCAACGCCGTCGGCGTCGGTCAAGAGGGTGACGACGAGGACCACCAGCACAAAGGCTACGGCAAGAAACTGCTGGAAAAAGCGGAAACACTGGCACGGGACGCCGGCTACCCGAAATTGGCCGTTATTTCCGGTATCGGCGTCCGGCAGTACTACCGGGAGAAGCTGGGGTACAAGCAGGACGGCCCATACGTGAGCAAGCGTCTCTGATAGCCTCACAGCCTCAGTCTAATTCTTACCGGCCTCAGGTGCGCCCCTGAGCGTCTCATCGATAGATTACAGCCGCGCTGTTGTGGATCCCGCCAGCGAGAGATGCTTTCATCGCGCGACGAGTGACGGGCGCTGACCGAAAGAACAGCCGCCGTTTGAGGTACTATATGTATACCGACGTGCCAGCCCTGTGGGCTGGGTGCGCCGAGTGAGCCATTACTTGTAATGCCACCTTTCAGCCCTTATTAGGATAGAACCGGCGGTAGCGGACGGTATACGCGATAATAGTACCTTACTCTGCGATTCGTTCCCGCTAACTAATTACCATACTGTCATCGCCCCTCCCATGGGTAAGATTACGGGCCTGTGGCTATCAGCGATGACGCTACTGGCTGTGGTTGCGGTGTCGACGGCCCCGGTGTTCGGGCCGGGTGTCGCAGCCGCGTCCAATCACGAGACAGCGGCTATCGAGGTGACCGACGCCTCTGCGACAAAGACCAACAGTTCCGGTATACACGATGCGCCGTTCTCTGTCGTCTCCGGGATGGAGTTCCAGGTGGAGCTCACGGCTGAGAACACCGGAGACAGCGATGGGACGAAACAAGTAGCCGTCACGGCGGACGGCGAGGAAATTGAGCAAGCCGACGTTGCGGTTGGCGGCGGCCAGCAGACGACGGAGACTGTTCCCGTCACCCTCGACGACACCGGCGAGTACGACCTCGCCGTCGATGGAGTCCCGGCCGGGACGGTAACCGTCGTCGAACCGCCGAACATCACGGTCACCGAGACGACAGTCGACCGGGCTACTGTCACGCGAGGCGAAACCATCGAGGTAACTCATACGCTCGAAAACACTGGCGGGCAAACCGGCGAACTGACGATCATACCGAAACTTGAGAACACGGACACCGGAGCGTCCCGGATGGTCAACGAACTCGCCGTCAAGGTCGGTGGCGGCGACACGGAGACGACCTCGTGGACGCTGGACACCGGGACCCTCGACGAGCTGCCTGCCGGGGCGTACGAACTGCGGGACGGTTCCGGCTCGAACCCGACCATCACCATCGAGGAATCCAGGCAGTTCACCGTCGAGTACTCGCAGCTAAGCGACGACTCGACGGTCACCGGCGAGCCCGTCGACCTGACGGTCCGGATGCAAAACCCCAGAGGCGGGGACGGGTCGGCGACAGAGGACGTCGTTCTGCAGACTGACAGCTCCGAAATCGCCACCCGGACCGTCGAAATCGAGAACGGCGATACGGAGACGCTGGAGTTCTCACCGAGCTTCGACAGCGAGGGTACTTACGACCTGACGATAAACGGCGAATCGGTCGGGACTGTCGACGTTGCGGACGAGGGCTCGCTCCAGATTCAGGACGCCGGGCTCATCGACACCCAGGTCAATACTGACACGGACACGGGTGGCATCGGGACCCGCGAGCCGGAGCTGTGGGTGACGGTGGAGAACACTGGCGGACAGACCGGAACGATTACGCTGCCTATCGAAGTTGGCGGCACACAGGTTGGCCAGGAGTCGGTAACGGTCCCGGCCGGAGAGACAGTCAACGAGACACTCCTCTATCGACTCGAAGGAGCTGTTGACGAGGGCGACCACGAGGTCACGGTCGACGGCGTCATCGCCGGCACCCTGACTGTCGGCCAGCCCGATATTCAGGTCACCGACGCGAGGTGGAACAGAACAACGGTCACTCGGGGCGGCACGGCAGAGCTGACGGTGACGGCCAGAAACGATGGGACCGTGACCGCGAAGCAGGAGTTCTGGGTCGAAACGGAGAATGAAGCCGTCGACGCCGTCTCGTTCGATCTGGAACCCGATGCATCCGATACGGACACGTACGTGCACACGTTCGAGGAGCCCGGCACGTACCAGTTCACGGTCGGTAGCGAGACTCAGACCGTCACGGTGGAGCAGCCAGCGACGTTCGAAGTCTCCGAAAGGGCGCTGAACACGACGAGGGTGGGCGAGGGCGAGAGCGTCGCGGTGACCGCGACGGTTACGAACACTGGCGACCAGACCGGTACCTACGAGGTCCCGCTTACAGTCGCTGACGAGCGGGTGAACGCCACGGAACTGCAATTAGGCCCTGGAGAATCGACGACTGTCTCGTTCACGGAGTCGTTCACCGCCGTCGGCACGTACCCTATCGACCTCGACGGCGAGCGGGTCGGAACAGTTCGAGTCTCCGAGGCGACGACGTTCGAAACCACTAGCGTCGACCTGAACCGGACGAGCGCTCGGACAGGCGAACCGATTGAGGTGACTGCCACCGTTGTCAACAACGGCGACGAGACAGGGACCTCCCCGGTGCGCCTCCAGACCAACGACGACATCGTGGACACGAGGAACGTCACGCTCTCGGGCGGTCAACAGACCGAGGTCTCCTTCGTCTACGTCTTCGAGAGCGGCGGAGAGTACGACGTGGCGGTCAACGGTGACTCCGGCGGAAACATCTCAGTGACCCAACCCGCGACGTTCGAGGTTCGCGACGCCCGACTGAGTAATTCGTCCACCGAAACCGGCGAGTCAGTGGACGTGACAGCGACTGTCGCAAACGTCGGGACAGAGAGTGGGAACTACACCGCGGCGCTTACAGAGACCAACCAGACGCTCAAGTCCAGAACTATCGGCCCGATTGCCGGCGGTGAAACAGTAACTGTCTCCTTCAGTATCTCCTTCGACAACGAGGGCAACCGCTCGCTCGCTATTGGCAACGCCGCCACTGAAACGCTTGCTGTCGAAGCCGAAAGCAGTAGTGACGGCGGTGGCGGAGGCGGCGGAGGCGGTGGCGGCGGAGGCGGCGGAGGCGGTGGCGGTGG